>NSGV01000002.1:1800000-1954200 GCA_002300355.1 Streptomyces sp. TLI_235 | reverse complement strand
CGTGCTCCTCGGTGTCCTGCCCGCCACCGACGAGAATCACGGACGCGGTGACGATGCGGTCCTGCTCGAGGTCCAAGCCGCTCGACTCGATGTCGAACGACGCCATGCGTCCCATGGGCCACGGGGCGTTCATGCGGTTGCCTTCCTGGCTCGGTACTCGGCCGTGCGCGCGGCTCGACAGCGCTTGCACTTGTTGCGTCCGCTTCGGGCGTCCCGGTAGGAGTTGCTGTCGGTCATCGGTGACCCGCGTGGCACTCCGTCAGGGGCGGTCGCGGCTGGCGCTTCCTGCGGTTCAGCGCCTGCTCCCGCGGGGTGGCCCAGCGGCAGTTGCCGGGGGCATATGGGCCGTCGTTGTTGATCCGGTCGATGCTGTGGCCGGCCGGGCGCGGCCCCATGTCGGCAAAGAAGGCCTCGAAGCTGGCCTTCCAGCGCTCGCAGACGGCGATGCCCGGCCCCCGTAGTTGGGGTATCCCTTGTCCTTGGGGTTGGTCGTGCGGGCGAGGATGCCGAGCCACGTCTTGTGTTCGGGCGTGTTCGTCATGCCGTGCCTGATGTGGGCCGCGAGGAGGGCCTCCCTTGCCAGGCACCCGCAGGACTGGGTAACTCCCCAGTGCCTGAGGCTGACAGTGCCCCTGGTGCCGCAGTCGCAGCGAACGTGGATCGTCTGGTCGACGGTGTTCCGTTCAGCGGTGACGACCAGCCGTCCGACGCGCTCTCCGGCCCGGATGATGCGGATCCTCACCGGGCACCGCCCGTGCGCTCGGCGTACATCCGGCGGCCGAGCGCGTCGAGGGTCTCCTCGTCACCGACCTCGTTGATGACGCGGGCGTTCAGCATCCGCAGGCTGCCCAGCTCGTAGCTGATCTGCTGCAGCCGGCCGGGCGACGTGTTCGGGTTCACGATCTCGTCCCGGTAGTCGGTCGCCGACCGGGCCGGAACCTGGTCACGCTCGAACTGCTCGGCGTCCGCGTCGCGGTCCTCGGTCGGCACCAGCCCGGCGGACAGCAACAGCGTCCGGAGCGCGATCGACTGCGCCTTCGGCGTCGACCGGCCGCCCGTGTCGGAGGCCTCGCCAGCCGCCTGGGTGTCGAAGTAGTCCCCTGCAGGCCCGAAGATGCGGTAGGTCACCAGCACGGTGCACTCCCTCTTGACGCCTCCGCCCTTGGTGCTGATGTCCCGGTACTGTGGGTCGACGGCCACCGGAGCGACGACCACGCCGTGCTTGCGGCAGACCGGGCCGAAGGCGTTCAGTGCAAGGTCGACGCCGCGGAAGTTGAAGCGGCCGGCGGCGCCGCCGTCGAACTTCTGGTTCTTGCCGATTGCTCGGACCTCGCCCATCACCCGCGACCAGGCGACGACGGCGGACACCTGTTCGGCGTCCTTGCTGAGGTCGCCGAGGTCGGGCTCGGTGAGGTCGGGCGCCTCCCGCACGGCGATGACGGGCGCCTCGTCGGCGCGGCCAGCCAGCGCGGCGGCGTTCTCTGCCAGTCCCACGGTCAGGACTCCTTACGGGGCTTGAGACGGAAGCGGGGGTCGATGTCGAGGCGCTCGCCGGCCTTCGTGGCGACGCAGTCCGAGTACGCCTCGGGCCAGCGCTCGGCGAGCCGCTCGAGGTTGCAGTTCGAGCGTTCGGTGGGCTCCATGGACCAGGCCTTGTCGCCGCCGAGGACGGCGACCTGGGCGGCGCCGAGGTGGCGGAGCATCTCGGCCTGCGCGGCCTGCTTGCGCTTCTTCGCCGCGGCCTCGTCGAGGCGGGCGTTCTCGTAGTCGAGGAGCGCGTCGTGGGCGTCCGGCGTCATATCGAGGTGGATGACGCCGTCCCGGGTCGGGTGGAGACGCCGGTACAGCTCGACGTTGCGCTCCGGGTTCCCGGAGTGCGGCGGCCGGACCTCGGCGAGGACGTGCTCGGTCCAGAACTTCCCGACCGCGGCGAGGATGTCGGCGGTCACCCGGCCGTACTCCTCGGCGCGGACGACGCCCTGCCGGTAGTCGTTGCCGCCGATCAGCACCGCGTAGTGCATGTGCCGGTAGCCGGTGACGGCCATCTGCCACAGCATCTGTGCGAGGACGTCGTCGGGGGCGCCGGCGTGCCAGCGGGCGGCCTTGAACGCGGAGCGGGTCTTGACCTCGAGGGCGCACGCCTCGTGTCCGGACTCCGGCAGCGGGCATTCGGTGATGCGCCGGTCGAGGGTGGCGCGCCGCTCCGGGTGGTCCTGGTGGGCGACCAGGCCGACACGGCGGACGACACTGCGGTTGCGGCGGGCCCACTCGCGGGCGACGGGCTCCTCGAAGACGGTGCCCCAGAACGCGGCCTGTCCGGCATCGTCGGGAAGTTCACCGCGCTTGTCGAGGTAGACACGGAGCGGGCTGCTGTGGTCGTTGTCGGCGACACCGAGGATTCCTGCGACGTCGCTGCTGCCGATGCCGTAGCGGCGGGCGTCGAGCCAGTCCGCGCGGTCAGCGGTGGCGGGGAGGATGAGCCGGGCGGTGGGGGTGACGCGCCGCCCGGCGGCCGGGGCGCTGGGCCCCGGCAGCTCGGTCACGGTCATCGGCTGTCCTTCGTGCGGTAGGTGTAGTAGCGGCGCGGGGTGCCGTCGCCGTGCCGGTCGAGGTGGCCCTCGGCGGCCAGCTGGGCGAGGTGGCGCCGGATCGTGGCGCGGTAGGTGTGCGAGCCCCAGAAGCGGCGGAACACGGGCTTCGCGCGGCCGACGGTCCACTCGCCCTGCTCGCGGCGGATGGTGTTGAGGAGGTACTCGCGGATGGCCTGGCGGAGTGCGTGGCGTCCGGCGGAGTCCGAGGCGCGGTACAGGTCGATCATCGCCATCAGTCGTTCTCCTTCGGGGGCCGCGGCGCCCAGAGCGGCCAGATCGGCCAGCCGTCGCCCATGTCGTTTGTCAGCTCGATGCACGTCCACGGGTCGGTGATGCGGACGAACCGCAGGGCCAGGAGGCGGCGGATCATCGGGGGTCCCTCTCGGTCAGGTAGCGGACGGGCCGGGCCTGGTCGGCCGGGGCGGCGCGGACGCGGCGGTGGGAGCGGATCTCCATGACGGCGGTGGCCAGGCCGAGGACGGCGGCGGTGATGTAGAGGAGGGCGGCCATCAGCCGGCCACCGCGGTCGGCGCGTCGGGCCGGTTGTCGGTCAGCCACCGGCGGTGCATCGCGTCCCGGCACGGCACGCAGATCACGGGCGCCTCGCGGCCTTCGGGGCCATCACCGAGCCGGACGAACTTCGCGTCGGGGGCGCCGCTCAGCGGTGCCGGGCACGTCGCGCAGGTCGCAGGCACGATCCACCGGGTGACGGGCCGGAACTGGTACAAGCCGAACGGGACGCCGTCCCACCGGAACCGGGCCCAGTAGTGCGAGCCGTCGTCCTGGAACGCGGCACCGTTGAGGAGGACGGCGACCCGCTGCAGCTGCTCGTAGCCGCCGGTCATGTGGTCGGCGTCCGGGAGACCGCCGTTCAGGCCATGGCTGCCGTCGGCCTCCTGGAACAGCTCCCAGCTGGTGACCTGGGGGAGCCAGGACGGGGCGGTGTCGAGGAGGTCCAGCAGCGCACTGGCCGCGGTGTGGGCAGAGATCGTCATCAGCTGGCCTTCCTGTCCTGCTGCGGGAATCGGGTGACGTTGTGCCGCCAGTGCGCTGCCACCGCGTCCGCCGCGGCGACCAGCGCGAGGCCGGCCTTCCGGCAGACGGAGCCCGGCATGACGACCGGCACTGTCACCGGCGAGCCGTGCTCGTCCTTGAGCTGGCCGATGACCAGATCCCGGGCGGTCTCGGCCCGTGTCTGGGCGCCCTGCAGGACGTCGTCGGCGACGAGGTCGAGGCCGGGCCGCTCGACGCGCGCCTCGGCGTCGGCGAGGGCCTTCCGCTCGGAGGCGAGGTCGCGGAGGAGGTGCAAGACGTGGGCCTCGTTGCGGCCGATGGCGTCGGCGATGGCCTCGACCGCGATGACGCGGGCCGGGTCGGTGACGTCGACGACGGCGCCGTGTCCGTTGGGGGTGATGTCCATCAGGAGTCCCTCCTGGCCGGGTTGCTGCGGCGGTCCTGGCGCTGCGTGCGCCGCTCGTGGATCAGGTCCTCGCGGATCGCTGCGGCCCAACCGGACGCGACGATGCAGGCGATGACGAGGAGCCAGCTCATTTGTCCGCCTCCGGGTCGTACGCCACCTGCAGAGGGACGGGCACGACCACGTACGAGGTCTCCGCCTCGTCGCACGGACCCGGCCCGAAGTAGCAGAGCTCCAACGGCACGTCGCCGACCAGGTGGGCGTCGCACAACCACAGCGCCTCGGATCCCGTGCGGGCGGGCCCGTGCTGCTCGGCGTGGTCCGTCTCGCCGTGACGCTGTGCGGCGTCGAGGGACAGGTACGTGCCGAGTGGGATGCCGCCCCGCTCGAGGCGCCAGGCGGTCAACGTCTCGCCCTCGGCGAGGCCCATGGCGGCCTCGAAGTTGTCGATAGTCTTGGCGTGGGCGGCTCGTTCGTCTTCGAGCTCGGCGCGCAGCCGGGTCAGCTCGTTGTCGCTGCCGTCGGCGTCGCGGCCGGCCGTCATCAGCCCGGCGTGGTCGAGGGCGAACACGATGCCCGCCGGCGTCGGGTCCGTGCCGAGGACGGCCTGCACGACCATCTCGGCGCGGTGCTTGAGGTCCGGGGTCATCACGCCACCGCCCACTGGGCTGCGCGAGCCGCCTCACGGTCCGCGCGGTCCAAATCGAACGGCCAGCCGCGACGCACCACCGGCAGGTCCGGCAGCACCTCGCCCTCCGACGTCGTCAGACGCACCATCAGCGAGTACGCCCCTCGCAGGGGCAGGCCCGGGATCTTGAGGTGCAGGCGCCAGTCGAGGCCGCCGAGGCCCCACAGCTGGCCGTCGCGCTCCTCCTGGCGGGAGCCGACCGACATGGACGAGCCGATGCCGAACCAGCCGAACCAGTCGTCGAGCTCGGCGACGGTCTCGACGTGCACCTCGGGGCCGTACACCCCGGTCACGACGATGCCGGCGAGGCCGAACCCGGCCTGCAGCCGGGCGATGACGTTGAGGGGGCCGCCCATGTCGGGCGGCGGGGGGATCTGGGTAGGCTGCTGCATGGCGGCCTTACTCCTTCGTGGGGTTGGCGAACAGCGGGCCGTCGGGGGTCGTCTCTGGGGTCGCAATCCGTGAGGCGGCCCCGGCCCATGTCTTGGGGCGAATTACGCGGCGGCGGCGTCCTGCCGGACCCGCCGGCGCGACCGCGAACGGCGCGGTTCCGGCTTGCGGCGCGTCGGGTCGAGTGCCGGGTTCGTGTGTCGGTCGGAGGCGTGGCCGTGGGCCAGCCAGGCGTCGACGTCGGCGATGTAGAACAGGACGCGGCCGCCACTGCGGAAGCCCTTCGGGCCGCCGCCGCGCTCGCGCAGGCTGCGCAGGGCCTTCGGGGTTCGCTTGATGTAACGGGCGGTCTCCGGCAGGTCCATCACTGGGGGCTCAGGGGTCACGCTGGGGTCCATCGTTTCCCATCATTTCTCATTCGTCTGGGTTGAAATGTCCTCGATGTCGACGCCGAGCCCTGTGGCGATGCGCTTCATCACCTCGGGCTGGGCCCCGCGGAGACCTCTTTCGATCCGCGACAAGTGCGCTGGTGAGACACCGACTTGCTGGGCGAAGCGGGTCAGGCCGTGCCCCAGTAGCTCGCGCTTGCGCCGGATGTCAGCTCCTTGCGCTCTCACGTGCCCAACCATATGGGGAATGGTGAGGAATAACAAGGCACAGTGAGGAACGGTGAGGAATTGGCCGGGGCGCCGTGCCCCACCTGCGGAAATGGCGGGAACCTGCCTGCGACATGGCGCGGCGCGTCTGGGATGCTGTTGCCAAACGTTGTCCAACGAGTGGCAGTCGGGAGCAGGTATGAGCGCGGGCGAGGACGAGCAGCACCTCGACTGGGCAGGGCTCGGCGAGGAGATCCGCCGCAGCCGGGTAGCCCGCAAGCTCAGCCAGCAGCAGCTCGCCGAGCAGGCCGGCCTCGACCGGAAGACGGTCAGCAACTACGAGAACGGGCGGGTGCCCTCCCCAGGCCGGATTCCGGACGGGTATCACTCGGTGGCCCGCGTGCTCGAGTGGGCGGATGGCAAGGTGGAGCAGACCCTTGGGGCGCCGGACCGGAGGGGGGAGCGGGCGGTGGCCCCCTCGCCCCTGGAGCCGACCGCATCGCGGGGCGACTTGACGCCAGCTGAGCTCTATCCAGGGGTCGTTGCCTTCGCGCGTGCGTGCGTGCGGGCCGGGGCCGATCCCGGGCTGCGGGACGACCTCGAGGAGGCTGCGGAGCGGCTTTTGCGGTCTGCCTCTGCCAGCCGCGGTCACCAGGGCGCGTACGGGATGGCCGCGTACCGGCCTCACGGCTGGAGTGAGGGTGACCCTGGCGTGCCGGAGGACGACCAAGAGCGCATCCGCCAGGCCGTCCGCGACTATCGCGAGGGCCGCCCGTAGCGCTCCCATGCAGGTCGGCGGACGATCCTTCCCGGTGACCGAAAGTGCATAAACAGCTACATTTCGCGCCAGAAATCATGCAACAATCGCCCTGGCGAACCTCCCACCCGTCCACCCGGGGAGAGGTATGCCCGCAGCGCGACAGATACCGACGCTCTACGACCCATGCGCCGAGCTCGAGCACATGGGCATCCCCGTCATCCGGACCTGGCTCCGGGACACCTGGGGAGCGTGGCTGCCGCAGGACCAGGCGATCGTCATCGCCGAGGGACTGAACGCCGTCCAAGAGCGATGCGTCCTTGCCCATGAGCTCGAGCACGTCCTCGCCGGCGACACCCTTTGCGCCACCATTCGCGGAGTCCGCGCCGAGCTGCTCGCCGACCGCCGAGCCGCGCGCAAGCTCCTACCGATCAGCGAGTTCTACCGCGTCATGCAGTGGGCGAGCGATGAGTTCCAGATGGCCGAGGAGCTGCAGGTCACGCCCTGGATGATCCGGGCCCGCTACGCCGACCTCGAGGGGGGTGCCCAGTGGCTGGGTACATCGAAGATCGCTGGCTGAACAAGCGGAAGGACCCGGAGACGAAAAAGCGGGAGCGCACCGCCCGTTGGGGCAAGGGAGCCCGTTACAAGGTCGCGGGCATCCCCGGCGTCCGGGACCGCGTGTTCACAACGCTTAAGGATGCCGAGAACTGGAAGAGCACGGCGTCCACCGACGCCGGCCGCGGCACCTTCTACGACCCGCGCCACGGCGAGATGACGCTGCAGGAGTACGTCGACCAGCACTGGTGGCCCAGCCTGCGGAAGCCGCCCACCACGAAGCAGTCCATGCGGCCGAGGATCTACAACCACATCCTGCCGCACCTCGGGGCCCAGCCCCTCAACCGGATCGGCGACGAGCAGATCCGGTGGTGGGTGACGCAGGCCGAGAAGGACATCGACGTCAACACCCTGCGCACCACTTGGAAGCACTTCAGCAGCATCCTCCAGGCCGCGTACAAGGCCAAGAGGATCCCCGCGAACCCCTTCCGGGACGACGAGCTCCGGCCGCCCACCGCACCGACGAGCAAGGCGAAGGCGTGGTCGCTCGAGACGGTCCTCGCCGTCCGGGAGGCCCTCCCGCCGCGGTACCGGGTCCTCCTGGACCTGGCCGCCGGGGCCGGCCTGCGTCAGGGCGAGACGTTCGGCTTCAGCCCGGACGACATCGACGGCCTCAAGCTGAACGTCACCCGGCAGGTCGTGAAGGTCGGCGGCCGGCTGGCGTTCGCCCCGCCGAAGGGCAACAAGGAGCGGACCACGGTGTGCCCGCCGGGCCTCGCCGCCCGCGTCCGGGCGCACACCGAGGAGTTCGGCACCGTCGAGGTCACCCTGCCGTGGATCGACCCGGCCCGGCCGAACCTCGAGTGGGAAAAGCGGCCGACCCGGACCGTCCGCCTTCTGGTGACCACGACGCGGCTGAACACGGCTGGCGGGGGCGCGGTGAACCGGACGACGTGGGACGAGAAGGTGTGGAAGCCGGCCCTCGCCAAGGCCGGTGTCATCCCGGAGCCGGTGCGGGAGAAGGTGCAGGGGGAGCGGTCGGTCTGGACGCGGTTCGTCTGGGCGATGCCGCGTGAGGACGGCTTCCACGTCCTGCGGCACACGTTCGCGTCCGTCGTCCTCCAGGGCGGCGAGACGATCACGACGCTCGCGGCCTGGCTCGGCCACTCGGACCCGGCGTTCACCCTGCGGACCTACGTCCACTTCATGCCGGACGCCGGACGGCGCGGTCTCGAGGCCCTGTCGGCGTGGCTGTCGCCGGGCGAGGAGCCGGTGCGGGAACTCCCCGGAGCGTGGGTCAACGCTGAAACTCCCCCAGAACTCCCCGGCGGGCGTGAAGCGGCGTGACCGGCCAGCGTTTCCGCTGGTTGTGGAGGCCGAGAAGGGCCGGGAAGGCCGTAGGTGACCAGAACCCGGCGTACAGGCCGCCTCGTCCGCTGCCCCCTGGGGCTTTGTCTCGGAAAGGGCCTCTGACCTGCGTCGGAGGCCCTTTCCGATCTTTCGGGGGCTTGCTGTATTACGCGGCGAAAAGTCCCTCGAACGCTCCTCGGGCAGCGCTGGAAGTCCCTGAAAAGTCCCCAAGAGCGATCTTGCTTGACTGCCGCTGACCAGGCCCGATGGGTGCGGTCATCCCAAGCCGGGGTCCGCCGTCTCGTGTGGGTCGCCTTTATCGGGCGCTCACCCCCTGCGGCATCGCTGCACTTTGCAGGCGTTGCAGGTAGAATGGCAGCATGACTGCACTCACCATCCGGGATGTCCCGGACGAGCAGATTCGGACGCTCAAGATCCGTGCGGCCCAGGCGGGCAAGTCCCTTCAGGCGTACCTTCTCGACCTCATCGGACGGGAAACTGCGAAGCCCACCATGGCGGAGATGATGGACCGCCTGAGTCGCGAGACCACTGCGGATGTCAGCACGGCGGATATTCTCGCGGCGATCGACGAGGGCAGGACTGGGCGTTGATCGTCATCGACAGTTCGGCCCTCGTCACCGTTCTCACCGCACACAACCCCGGCGGGGACCTCATCCGCACACGTGTCGCTGAGGCAGGCGATGTCTACGCGCCCACGCTGGTGGATTACGAGATCCAGTCGGCACTCCTCGGGATGCGGCGCGGTGGCAAGCTCACCGAGAGGGAAGTCGAGAAGGCTGTCGGCGCTTACCGCCTTCTCCCGATCATCAAACAGGAGACGCTTCCCTTCTGGGACCGTGTGAAGAAGCTGCATGCCAACCTCAGCGCCTATGACGCCCAGTACGTTGCCCTCGCTGAAGCACTCGGTGTGCCGCTGATCACCGGCGACGCGAGGATCGAGCGCAGCGGCGCGGCGACGTGTGAAGTCGAGGTATTTTCCTCGAACAGCTGACGTCGAACTGTGCATCGGCAACTCCTCGTTCCGGGGCGGGCGCGTGCGGCCTCACTGCTGTCGAGTCCCGCTTCGCGAGCCTGATGGGCAGTCCCTGTAAGGTCCCAGACGGCTCGAACAGTGGCCTAATTCCGAGCAGACATGCAGCTCAGGGCTTGATCGACTGCGGATGACCCATGCCCGGAATTCAGGCTGGCTCCGTCCGTCGTACCTCTCTCTGGCCCAGGCCGGAGATGGGTCCTTCAATCCCGGGAGCTTGAGCACAACTCACGTGGAGTTCTCGTGCGGTAACTGGTCGCACAGCCGACTGCTCGATTGAGCGAAGGCCCGGAGCCGAAGCGCGGGCCTTGCCGAGTGCCGGCTCAGTTGATCGTGACGACACGCGCCCAGGACGGCGGGGCGTCCGGGAGGTAGTCGGGGTCGTCCTCGTTCGCGGCGCGGGCGGGGCGGGGGAAGAGGCCCACGACGGTGCGGCAGGGGGGTGCCGTGGAGGGCCACGGGGTCTGACCGTCGGTCAGGGCGACGATGACGTCTGGGTGGGGCCGGGAACGGAGTGCCCGGGCGAAACCGGAGCGCAGGTCCGTTCCGCCGCCGCCGACGAGTTCGATGTTCCCGGCGCGGCAGAGCGGGACGGCGATCCCGGCCGCCGCGTCGCAGGAGATCACCGACACCAGGTCGCGCCGCCCGCCGACGGCCCGGGAGATCGCCGCCACCTCCAGCAGTGCGCTGCCCAGCTCCGCATCGCTCACCGAGCCGGAGGTGTCGATCACGACACAGACCCGGGGCGGCATGCGGCGCAGGCTCGGCAGCAGTGCCCCGGGGACGCTGGCCGAGCGCCGGGACGGCCGCCGGTAGCTGTGGTCCTCGCCGACCCCCGGGGCGCCCACCGCCGAGCGGACTGCGGCGCCCAGCAACTGCCGCCACGGCTGTGGCGGATGGAACGCCTCGTCGGCCCACCGGCGCCATCCCTGCGGCGCGTCGCCCGGTCGGCCCTTGATCCCCTCGGCGACCCGGAAGCGGACCGCGTCCCGTTGCAGCCTGGTCAGCCCCCCTGCTCCGCCGGGCCCCAGCTCCCACGGCCGTTCCTGCCCGTCGGCACCGCTGCCGCAGTCCAGCCAGGCCAGGTCCGCGGCGAGCCCGGACATCGGCGCCCGGCGCAGGTACTCCTCCATCAGCAGCCCGTCTGGCAACGCCAGCAGTGACGGCAGGACCGCTCCGGCCGGCACGGGCAGGCCGTCGCCGTAGATGTCGTCGTTGATCTCGAAGTCGGCGGCGACGTTCCGCCGCAGCCGCTCGCCCGGTCCGTCTTCCTCGTGCTCCCGCGCATACCGCTCGCCCCGCCCGTGGTGGTCCCGCAGCAGGTGGGAGACCTCGTGCACCCAGACGCCGGCCAGTTCCTCCAGCGAGGTGCGCGCCACGAAGCCGGGGGAGACGTAGCAGCGCCAGTGGGTGTCCACCGCCATCGTCGGCACCGAGCGGTCCTCGACCACGTGCAGCGCGAAGAGAGCGCTGGCCAGGTAGGGACGGACCCTCACCGCATGGAGCCGCGCGGCGAACAGTTTCTCCGTGTCCAGCGGCGCGCCGGGGCGGCCGGCCGGCGTGCCGGAGCCGACCGGCGGCCCCGGCACCGTCGCCCGCACCGGACGCGGCGGCGCGGGCCGGGACATCGGGCGCGGCAGCGGCCGCGGCTCGGAGTGCGCTTCGTACGGCGCGCGGCGCGGCTCGGGGCGCCGCGCGGGGTGCTTCGGGGCCCCCGTCATCGGTGGGTCCCCGTCGCGGATGTGGAGCCGCCCGCCGCCGCGACCCGTGTCACCGACCGGTCCGCCCGCCGGGCGAGACCGACCACCCCGACCAGTCGCTCCACCGTGTCCGGCACCTCCCAGTCGTCGCGCCGCAACGCGGCCAACGCCGTTGCCGGGGCGACCAACAGGTCCGGGGCGCCGGTCTCCAGCGCCCGTACCAGCACCGCCCAGCCCGCCTCCCAGCGCGCTCGCTCCGGCCGTGCCCCGACCGCGGCCACCACCCCCTCCAGCGTCGCCTGACGCAGATCACCCCGTTCCGGCAGCTCGGCGGCGGCCGGGTCGGCCAGCAGCGTCTCCGGGTCGGGCAGGTCCATCCGGTCAAGATGGGCGAGGAGTTCGAACCCCGGACCGTCCCCCACCGCGCCCCGCACCAGCAGCGCCAGCACCTCGCGGGAGACGCAGGCCGCCGTGCCGAAGGCCAGCAGGGTGAGCGCGGCCTCCCAGCTCCGGGGCGAGGGCCAGGCGCCGCCGCGCCGTGTCTCCGTGGTCGGCAGCCGGTGGATCAGGGTCGGCCGGGCCTTCAGGAAGCCGCAGATCGCGCGCCGGGCGAGGGCCACCGCCTCCGGCAAGCGGCCGGGCACCAGCCGGGGCAGCTCTGCCCGGGGCCAGACTCCGCCGAGGCCGCGCACCACCACCTCACGGTCGTGCACCCAGTACAGGTGCACGAAGCGGTTGGCCAGCGGCGGGCTCAGCTCCCAGCCGTCCGCTGCCGACGCGCGCGGGTTGGCGGCGGCCACGATCCGTACCCCAGCGGGCAGTTGCAGTGCGCCGACCCGCCGCTCCAGGACGACCCGGAGCAGCGCGGCCTGGACGGCCGGGGTGGCGGTGGAGAGTTCGTCCAGGAAGAGCAGCCCCCGCCCGGCCCGCACGAGCTCCACGGCCCACTGCGGTGGTGCCATCGGCACCCCCTGCACGGCCGGGTCGTCGCCCACGATGGGCAGCCCGGAGAAGTCGGACGGTTCGTGGACGCTGGCGATGACGGTCGTCAGCGGCAGATCGAGGGAGGCGGCGAGCTGGGTCAGGGCCGCGGTCTTGCCGATGCCCGGCTCGCCCCAGATCAGGACCGGCAGGTCGGCGGCGACGGCCAGGGTGAGCGCTTCGAGCTGTTCGTCGGGGCGCGGTTCGGTCGTGGTCGTCCGCAGCAGGGTCAAGAGGTCGTCGGCGACGGCGAGTCGGGTGTCGGTGTCGGCAGCCTCGGACAGGCTGGACAACGGCGTGACGGCGGCCGGAGCCGGCAGGAGGGCGGTGGAGGTCATGGGTATCACCTGGGGTGGGGTAGGGGGAACGGGGCAGCCCGTCCCGGAGGTCGTGGGTGCGCCGGGTGGTGGGCGCGGCGCTGGAAGGTCGTCGGCGGGGAGCCGGTCAGGAGGCCAGGCCGGTGCGGGGCCGGTTCCGGCTGCTCCGCTTGCGGTGTAGGACGAGCGGCGTGCGGCGGTCGAGACGGGGGCGATGTCCCCGTTCGGCGTGCCGCTCGTCCTGGTCGTTCTCGCCCCCGGCCGCGCCGGCGGCGGGGTGTACGGCGATCAGCCCCGCACGGAAGACCCCGTGGCCGATGCGGCCGGCCGCGGCCCACTCCAGTTCGTCCCGGAGCGGTCCGTCACGCAGGACCGCCCTGGGGCCGAGCAGCCCCTCGACCACGGTGAGCGCTCCGGCGAAGTCCCCGTGGGTGAGCCGCTCCCGGACCGCAGGCAGGGCTTCTGGACTGCGGTGCACCGCGTCGATCGCCCGCAGACAGGGCAGGGCAGGGCCGCCGAGTGCCACCAGCAGCTCTTCCCGGCGCAGTTGGGCCAGGTCGTGGTCGATCGGCGTCAGCACCCCGTTGCGCAGCGCGATCCGGTGGACCTCGCCGCGGCACTCCACCCGGTGTGGATCACCGGGCCGGTGCATGCGGGCGGCTGCCGCGGTCGAGCCGGCTCCACCCAGTGCCGCGGCGACGAGCGGGTGCAACCGCTCGACCGTGACCAGGCCGGCCCGCAGCAGCTCCAGATCCGGCGGGATCCGGATCGCCGCATCCGGGAGCGCGGGAAGCGCCGCGACGTCCTGCGGCCCCAGCGCCTCCCGCAGCGGCCGGACCGTCGGGGCATGGCTGTCGTCGGGGGCGACGAGCTCGAACACGGCGTGGTCGCGCCTGCCGAGCCGCACGGTGAAGCCGCCGCGCGAGCGTCCCTCCGCCCGCAACAACAACTCCGCCTCGGCGGCCCACCGCGTGGTCCACCAGGACTCGTGGAGGGCGCGCGGATCAGCTCGCTCCAGCGGGCGCGACCGATCCGGCGGGATCGGCTGGTCGGACGCGTGCGGGGCACCGACTGCGCGCGGGTGACCGGGCGGCGGTGCGACCGGTGGCCCGTCCGCACCGCAGCGGTCGGCCAGTTCACCGCTCCGACCGGCATCCCAGAGGTGCCGGTGCAGGTCGAGCCGGAAGCGCCGGTCGGGATGCGGATGCGGGTGGTGCCCGGGAGCGCCGCTCCCCGGCCCCTCCCACAGGGCGAGCGAGACGCGCTGTCCGGCATCTGCCCAGGCCGGCGGTGTCCGCACCACCAGGTGCAGTGGCGCTGCGGTGTCGTCGGACCCGTAGCGGGCCAGCGAGCTGGTGAGGCCGGGCCGGAGCCGGCCGTCAGGGGCGATCCGGGGCAGGTGCCAGCGGAGCAGATCCGGCGCGAGCAGGCGCAGATCCGTCCGGAGGCGGGTGGCGAAATCGGTGCCGTGGCGGTGCCGCACGGCGCGCAGATCGAGATCTACGTCGATCCGGGCGACGGCGCACGCCCCCGCCCAGTCGCCCTGGGCGCGCCGTGCCGTCGCGGTCTCGATCATGGACGGTGGCACGGCGTACTCGCGTACGCGCTGCCACATCAACAGGCGGGTCGGAAACTCGTTCATGAGGTGAGGTGCCATCAGCACTCACCTTGCGTGAACGATTCCCCCATTCCGTACGAGGAGAAGTTCTTCATCGCCCGCATCGTAGCCACTGCGCGGACGATCTGTCAGCCCGCTTTGGTCGCCGGCCCGATCCGCTGCCCGGCCGCTGCCGTGGCCCAGCAGCCACTCGGTGCGGACGGGTGGCGGTGGACCGTGCTCCCAGCCGTCGCCACGGGCTTGACGGCCGATGCGGGACGGGGATCCTCGACGTCGTCCGCGCCGCGCCGATCGAACGACAACGAACCGAAGACCGCGATCTCCACGCTGCGAGTCGTGCGCTACAGGTTGCGCAGGGGTGGCGATGGTGTGGCGATCGGACCGGCACGGCTGGCGTCTCCGCAGGTGGCTGCTCATGAGCAGACTGTTTTCGGCGTACAGGCCGCCTCGTCCGCTGCCCCCGCGGAGGGCCTTCTTCGCGTCCGGGGCCCTCCACGGCGGTTCAGGCGCGTTCGGCGTCGTGGGCGGCGACGGCGGCGGTGATGCGCAGCAGGTCGGCGGGGCGGGCGGGGTCGAGGCCGGTGAGGGCGGCGATGCGGCGCAGGCGGTAGTCGACGGTGTTGGGGTGGAGGTGGAGCGCGCTCGCGGTGTGGCGGCGGTTGAGGCCACCGTCCAGGTGGGTGCGGAGCGTGGTGAGCAGGTCGCCCGCGTGCTGCAGGGGGTCGATGAGGGCGGCGAGACGGGGTCTGGCGTGGCCGGGTCTGCTGAGCTGGTACTCGAGCAGCAGGTCGTCGAGCCGGTAGAGCCCGGGCGGTCGGCCGAAGACCCGGGCCACGTCGAGGACTTCGTAGGCGAGTGCCGCGGCGGCGGCGACCGCCGAGGGCTCGGCGGCGGCCGCGCCGGCCAGCACCGGCGCGCCGGCGGCCCGCGCGGTGGCGGCGACGGTGTCCGCGAGGCGGTGCCAATCGGCGGCGGGCAGGGCGGTGGGGCGGGTGTCGAGCGGGACGAGGACCAGGCCGCCGTCGGCGGCGAGCACCGAGAGGGCGCCGTGCCGGGTGCGGTGGTCGAGTTCGGCGCGCAGACGGCGGAGTTTGCGGCGGCCTGCGACCGTGCGGTCGACACCGTCGGCGTGTTCGTCGGGGTGGTCGGCGACGGCGAGGGCGAGGACGGCGTAGCCGGGCGGCAGTCGTAATCCGGCCCGGGCGGCGGCCTCGTCCGCGGGGGCGCCGTCGAGGAGGGCGCCGATCAGGGCGTGCCGGGCGGCGTGCCGTTCGTCGACCATGGTGCGGCGTTCCTCGAAGTAGCCGGCGCCGGCCGCGGCGGTGATCTGGCGGAGGTGGTCGAGCAGCAGCCGGTGGAGGACGAGGAGCCCCGCGGTGTCGCCGTCGCCGGCCTGCCGGGTCATCCACTCCCAGCAGACCTCCAGCCCGATGTGGTGGGCGAGCAGGACGGCGTCCAGCGGCAGGCCCTCCTCGGCGCGCCGGGCGGCGGTCTCGCGGACGGTGGCGAACTCCTCGTCGGGGGCGGTCCGGCCGGTGCGGACGGCCCGGGCGAGGGTGCGGATCCGCCGCTCGGCGGTGCGGGCGAGTTCGCCGTCGACCTGTTCGCGGGGCAGCCGCCGATAGGTGGGCAGCCGGTCCAGCAGGGCGGCGAGCACCGCCTGGACGAGTTCCGGCAGGGCGGCGAGCAGCCGCTGGTCCGCGGGGACCCCGCCGATCGTCGGGGCGTGCCAACCCGTGACCTGCGCGGGGGAGTTGTGACCGGTCACAGAAATCACCGTCCAGGTCTGGGGAACGCACTGGGGCCGGTCAGGTGCGGCGCCCCCATCATGGAGGCACTCCGGGTTACCTGTTGGTAACAAACTTCTGGTGTGGAGGCAACAGTTGAGAACCCCACTTCTCTGCTTCTCCGCAAGACCCGTCCGCCGCAGGCTCGTCGGCGCCCTGGGATCAGCCCTGCTGGCGGCCGCCCTGCTCGGCGGGGGCGCCCCCGCCGCCCTCGCCGCCGACGGCTCGTCCGCCGCCGCGTCCGCCGCCACCCCGCCCGACGGCGACACCGTGGCCTCGCCGCCCGGCGCCAACGACTGGAACTGCCGCCCCACGGCGGCCCACCCCGATCCGGTCGTCCTGGTGCACGGCACCTTCGCCAACCGCTTCGAGAACTGGCTGGTGCTCTCGCCGCTGCTGAAGAGCAAGGGCTACTGCGTCTTCGCCCTCGACTACGGCACCGTGCCCGGCGTCACCTCCTCCGGCAGCGGGCTGCTGCTGCCGATCGGCGGGCTCGGCCCGGCCGCCGAGTCCGCGGCCCAACTCGGCCGGTTCGTCGACCTGGTGAGGTCGTACACCGGTGCGGCCAAGGTGGACATCGTCGGCCACTCGCAGGGCGGCATGATCCCGAACTACTACCTGAAGTTCCTCGGCGGTGCGAGCAAGGTCGACAAGCTGGTCGCGCTGGCGCCGTCCAACCACGGCACCACGCTCTCCGGGATCGCCAATCTCGCGCCCTATCTGCCCGGTGTGGCGGACCTGATCTACACCGCCTGCCCGGCCTGCAAGGACCAGGTGGTCGGCTCGGCGTTCAACCAGAAGCTCTCCTCGCTGCCGGACACCGTGCCCGGGGTGCACTACACGGTGATCTCCACCGTCTTCGACGAGGTGGTCACCCCGTACCGGACGCAGTTCCTCAGCGGGCCGAACGTCACCAACATCACCATCCAGGACAGCTGCCTGATCGACCTGTCCGAGCACGTCCTGGTGGCCTTCGACCCGACCTCGCTGCACCACGTGACCAACGCGCTCGACCCGGCCCACGCCACCTACGTGGGCTGCGGCTGAGCCGTTCCCGGCGGGCCGCCCCACCGGCCCGCCCGCGGTGCCCGCACCGGCCGTGCGCCGGTGCGGGCACCCGCGCGTCCGGCTCAGGGCGCGGTGGCCGCGGCGAGGATGCGGTCGCGCAGCGGGGTGAGCCGGCTGCCGCTGAAGCCGTGGTAGACGGCGTTGGTGAGCAGCACGGCGTACCGGCCGCGCCCGGGGGAGAGGTACAGGCTGGTGCCGGTGTAGCCGTGGTGGTAGGCGGCGCCGGTGTCGGCGAGCAGCCAGCCGAGGCCTCGGGAGCGGCCTGCCTCGACGGCGATCTGCGGCCGCAGGCTGGCGGTCAGCCACGGATCCTCCGCGGTCAGCAGGTGTTCGGCGAACGCGGCGAGGTCGGCGGCGGTGGAGAACACCCCGGCGTGGCCGGCGATCCCGTTCAGCAGTGCGGCGTTGGGGTCGTGCGGGATGCCCCAGGTGCGGGGTGCGCCGCGCAGCCGCTGCTCGGTGGGAGCCACCGCGGGGGAGCGTCGGATTGGCCCGAACTCGGTCTCGTCCATGCCGAGTTCGCGCCAATAGCGGTCGGCGAGGGTGTCCAGTGGGGTCTCGTGGGCGGCGGCGAGCAGCAGGCCCAGCAGGACGTATCCCCGGTTGATGTAACGGTGTTCGGTGCCGGGTGTGGCCACCAGCTGTTCGGCGCACAGGAGTTCGGCGAGCGGGCGGTCGAGGTGCAGATAGCGGTCGAGGCGGGTCTCGGGCTGCAGTCCGGCACTGTGTGCGAGCAGTTGGCGTACGGTCAACCAGCCACCGGGAGCCGGTAGTTGTGGGAAGCGGCTACGCAGCGGCTCGTCCAGGTCAAGCCGGCCGGCGGCGAGGGCGCGGCCGGTGAGCGCCCAGGTGACGGTGATCTTGGTGAGGGAGGCGAGGTCGTAGCGGGTGCGGTCGTCCGGCACCGCGGGGCCGCACTCGGGGGCGACGGTGCCGCGGGCGATCACGGTGCGGCCGACCGCGGCCGTGGTGTCGGCGGTACCGAGGACGAGGACGCCGCCGGGGACGCCCCGGTCCAGGACGGCGTGGTCGAGGGCGTCGGCGAGGGCGGCCGCGGCCGCGGGTGTCCAGGGAGTGGTGGTCACGTGCGTCCTCCGTTCCCGGTGGAGCGGATCCGGTCGTACGGGTGGTACCCGTGCGAGGGCCTCCGCTCCCCGATCGCGGGCACCGGGGCCGTGCCTGGCCCGACGGACCGGCAGGCGCTAGCCCTGGACGGCCGACAGCTCCTCCAGGGTGCGAAGCGCCCGTTCGGCGTCGGCGGCCGGGACGAACAGGTGGTCGTGGTGGAAGCCGGCGGCGACGTTGCAGCTGATGCCGTGGTCGGCGAGCGCGGTGGCGACCGCGGCGGTGAGGCCGACCGCCTCCAGGGCGGAGTGGATCCGCAGGGTGATCCAGCCGGCGATGTACTCGTAGCGCAGCCCGAGCGAGTCCGCCTCCTCCTGCGGCACCACGACCGTGACACCCTCCGCCTCGGCGACGGTGACCACCGGGCGCAGGCCGGGCGGCACCTTCCCGGGGAAGGTGCAGTACACGTACCGTCCCGGATTCAGTACGGGTCGCAGCCCGGCGAGCAGGGCGGTGAGGTCTCGTTCGGCGGCCATGGCGCCACCGTAGTGCGTGGCGGGGCCCGCGGGCAGTCCCCGTTCGCCGCCGGTGTGTCGTCCTGCGGGCGGGGCAGGTGACGCCTGGTCACGTCCGCGCGCAGGACACGGCGGAGCGCCGGGCGGACGGGGGCACCGGGGTGCACCTCTGTCGTCCGCCCGGCGCCGCCGGGTTCGGGGTTCGGGTCGCAGGGAGGGCATGGGGGCGGTCAGGTGGTCTGCTCCAGGTCGCGGGCCCTGCCCAGCCAGTCGGCGAAGAGCGCGGTGTCGATGTCGTCCGCGGTACGGAGCCTGACCGAGGCCATGGCCCGCGCGCCGGGGGCGAGCCGGCCGGACGGGTCGGCGATCTCCTGGCCGCGCCAGAAGCCGAAGGTGAGGTAGCTGCTGTACGACTTGACGAAGCAGACCGGGTTCTTGCCGGGGGCGGTACCGAGGCTCCACACCGGGTGGCCGTGCCAGACGGCGCCGGCGCCGGGCAGGGCGGCCTCGACGAGCGGCAGGAGCCGGTCGGCGATCTCGCGCTGGGCGGCGGGGAGGGTGTCGAGGTACTGCGGCACGGTGGTGGTGGCGGGCATGTCGATCGTCCTTCGAACGTGAGTGGCGCTTCGGTGGATGGTTCGGCGACGGTCGGTCAGATGAGGCGCAGGTGGAGGGCGGCGACGGCCGACACCTGGAGCATCGCGGCGGTCGCGCCGACGGCAAGGGTCAGCGAGCCGGCCGGGCCGCCGGTCATGGCCCAGGCGTTGCCGAGCAGCAGCGCGGTGGCGGCGGCGCGGGAGGCGAGGGCGTGGCCGCGGCGGCCGGCGCGGGCGAAGTGGTGGCCCAGGACGTAGCAGGCGGCGATCAGCGCGGCGAACGAGATCGTGCCCGCCAGCAGGTGTCCGACGGCGTGCCAACTCAGGCTCGCCGGCATGCCGTCGGGTGTGCCGATGGGGAATCCGTCGGCCGGGTCCATCACGAGGGCTCCGGCGGCGACCATGCCGAGGCCGTAGGTGCGGACGAGCCGGGGTGCCCAGCGGCCGCCGGGCGTGCCGGCGAGGACGCGGCGCAGTCCGGCCGCCCCGGCGACGGTCAGCGCGCCGGCGAGCAGGAAGTTCGCGATCTGCAGCCAGCCGAGGGAGCCGTTGCTCAGTGCGCTGAGCGGGTGGCGGGTCAGGTCGAAGCCCTGCCGGGTGGCGGCCTGGGTCAGCGCGACCGCCGCCCAGAGCGGCCCGGCGACCGCACCGCAGACCAGCAGCGTGCGGGTGCCCGCCGGGGCGGCGGAGGCGGTACGGGCAGGGGTGGTACGGGCGGGAGCGGTGCGGGCGGGAGCGGTGGTCATGGCGGCTTCTCCGGTCTGTGGCGCTGCGGCTGTTGGGTGTTCTGCCACCACGTCGAACGGCTTATGTGACAGGGAATGCCTGCCGTTCCCTGTCACATCTCCTCGTTCGACGTGGTGGCAGAACAGAACCGCGGTGCCACGGAGCGCCACCCGAAGGAGAGATCCCATGCGTTTCCTGATGACCACCAAGCCGACCGACGCCGCCCCCGACGAGAAGCTCTTCGCGGAGATGGGCGCCTTCATCGAGGAGCTGACCGCGGCCGGCGGCCTGGAGCCCGGCGGGATGCGGCTGGTCTCCGCCGGCGACGAGATCACCGTCACCGACGGGCCGTTCGCCGAGGCGAAGGAGGCCGTCGCCGGCTTCGCCCTGGTCGAGGTCCGCTCCAAGGAGGAGGCGATCGAGCTGGCCCGCCGCTTCCGCCGGATCGTCGGCGACGGCGAGAGCATCGTCCAGCAGGTCTTCGGCGGCTGACCGGCGTCCCGGGGATCCGACCACGGCTCACCCGCCCCGCCCCGGTTTGCGAATCGGCCGGGGCGGGTGCTCTCATCGTGGCCGTGCCCGATGTCCACCGCACGATCGACGCGGTCTGGAAACTCGAGTCGGCGAAGATCATCGCCGCGCTCACCCGGCTCGTGCACGACGTCGGTCTCGCCGAGGAGCTCGCCCAGGACGCCCTGGTCGCCGCCCTCGAACAGTGGCCGGCCGAGGGCGTCCCCGACAACCCCGGCGCCTGGCTGACCTCCGTCGCCAAGCGGCGCGCCGTCGACCGGATCCGCCGCTCCGAGCGGCTGGAGCGCCGGCACGAGCAACTCGCCCACGAGCTGCGGCGGTCGGGCGAGACCGAACGGGCGGACGAGCAGGACGACCTGCTGCGCCTGATGTTCGTCTCCTGTCACCCCGTGCTGCCGACCGAGGCCCGGGTCGTGCTGACCCTCCGTCTGCTCGGCGGACTGACCGCCGCGGAGATCGCCCGCGCCTTCCTCGTCCCGGAACCGGTGGTGGCGCAGCGCATCGCGGCTGCCAAGCGGACCCTGGCCGAGCGGCAGGTGCCGTTCGAGCTGCCGCCCGGCGAGGAACTCGCCGCCCGGCTCTCCTCGGTGCTGGAGGTCGTCTACCTGGTCTTCAACGAGGGGTATTCGGCGACCAGCGGGGACGACCTGATGCGGCCCGGGCTCTGTCTGGAGGCGCTGCGGCTCGGCCGGCTGCTCGCCGCGGCCGTCCCGCACGAGGCCGAGGTGCACGGGCTCGTCGCGCTGATGGAGATCCAGGCCTCGCGCTCGGCCGCGCGGACCGGGCCGTCCGGCGAGCCCGTCCAGCTGCACGAGCAGAACCGCGGCCGCTGGGACCCGCTGCTGATCCGCCGCGGCTTCGCCGCGATGCTCCGCGCCCGCGAGTGCGGCGGCCCGCCCGGCCCGTACGTGCTGCAGGCGGCGATCGCGGTCTGCCACGCCCAGGCCCGCACCGCGGAGGCCACCGACTGGGCGCAGATCGCGACGCTGTACGCGGCCCTGGACCGGCTGCTGCCGACCCCGGTCGTCCGGCTCAACCGGGCCGTCGCGGTCGGCAAGGCGCACGGGCCGCAGGCCGGGCTCGACCTCGCCGACGAGCTGACCGCCGACCCCACGCTGCGCGACTACCACCTGCTGCCCAGCGTCCGCGGGGACCTGCTGGAGCGGCTCGGCCGCACCGAGGACGCCCGCCTGGAGTTCCGGCGGGCCGCCGCGCTCACCCGCAACGCCGCCGAACGCGCCTTCCTCGACCGCCGCGCCGACGCGCTCCCGACGGCCGGCCCGCCCACCGCGGTCCTCGGCGCCACCGCGCGGGAGTTCCTCGACCGGGAGGACCTGGACGGGGCGACCGCCCGCTCGTACGGGCAGACCCTGCGGCGCCTGCGGCTCGCCCTCGGCGACGAACTGCCGCTCGGCTCGCTCACCGCGGACCGGGTCGCGCAGGTCTTCACCGTCGCCTGGGGCGAGGCCGCGCCGCGCACCTGGAACCGGCACCGCGCCGCCGTCCGTTCCTTCGCCGCCTGGGCCGGGCTGGACGACCCGGCGGCCGGGCTCGACCGGCGCCCCGAACCGCCCGGCCGCACCCCGGCGATCGGGCAGGACCGGCTGGAGCGGCTCTGGGAGCTGCCGGGCCACACGGTGCGCGAGCGCACCCTGTGGCGGATGCTCCACGAGTCCGGCGCCCCGGTGCGGGCCGTCCTGTCGCTGAACGTCGAGGACCTCGACCTCGACGACCGCAGGGCCCGCACCGGCGACACCTGGATCGCCTGGCGCTCCGCCACGGCCCGGCTCCTCCCCGGCCTGCTGGCCGGACGCACCCGCGGCCCGCTCTTCCTCACCGACCGCCGCCCCGGCCCCGCCCGCACCCCCGCCCCGGCCGACCTCTGCCCGGACACCGGCCGCGCCCGGCTCTCCTACGAGCGTGCCGAGCACCTCTTCAAGCGGGCCACCTGCCCGCTCGACCCGGACGGCGAGGGCTGGACCCTGCGCATGCTCAAGCCGCGCCGCTGACGTCTGCACCCGACGCGATCGGGCACAGGATGTCGGGTCCGGCAGGGTGGGCGCTGCCTAGCGTGGTGGTCGTCAAGAGGAAGGAGACCTGGCGTGCTGGAGCGGCTGAACCAGGCCATGGAGCACATCGAGCGCCATCTCGACCAGGACATCGAGGTGACGGAGCTGGCGCGCATCGCGGCCACCTCGGAGTACCACCTGCGGCGGATGTTCTCCGCGCTCGCGGGCATGCCGCTGTCGGAGTACATCCGGCGCCGTCGGCTCACCGTCGCGGGCGCCGAGGTGCTCGCGAGGCGTGACACGCTGCTGGAGATCGCGGTGCGCTACGGCTACGGCTCCGGCGAGGCGTTCGCGCGGGCGTTCCGCGCCGTGCACGGCACCGGACCGGGCGAGGCCCGACGGACCGGCGCCGCTCTCAGCTCCCAGCCCCGGATGGCCTTCCGACTCACCGTCGAAGGGAGCAGCAGTATGCGATACCGCATCGTGGCCAAGCCGGACTTCACCGTCGTCGGCCTCAAGGCCCGGGTGCCGCTGGTGCATTCGGGGCAGAACGGGGCGATCGTCGACTTCGTCCGCGGGATCGACCCGCGGACGCTGGAGCGCCTGGAGAAGCTGTCGGACCAGGAGCCGCGCGGCATCGTCGCGGTCTGCGACGACCTGGACCCGAGTCGCGCCGAGGGCACCGAACTCGACTACTACCAGGGCGTGATCACGTCCATGGCGGCCCCCGAGGGCACGACTGTCCTGGCCGTCCCCGCCGGTGCCTGGGCGGTCTTCACCACCTCCGGGCCGGCGCCGCAGGCCATCCAGGACCTCTGGCGGGACGTGTTCGCCGAGTGGTTCCCCTCGAACCCGTACCGCAGCCGGACCGGGCCCGAGATCCTGCGCGTCCGCCCGTCGCCGGACGGGGCCGAGGCCGACGCCGAGCTGTGGCTCCCGGTGGAGCCCGAGCGCGGGTGAGCCTCGTCCGGCGAGCCGCCGTGTCCTGTGACAGGCGACCTGGACCGATTGCCATCGAAGTCGGACCGGGAGTCGTTCGTGACAGCGAAGTCGGACCGCCGCAGGTCAGGTCCCGGGGCGGATCGGCGTCGGCTGCCCGACCAGGGACAGCGATGCGCAAACGCAGCCGGAGGCCGATCTCGAGTCACCGTTCGCAGTGGGCTTCTTCGCGTACCCGCTCAGATCGGTCAACGGCGCACCCGATAGCGCAGGTGAAGCACCCGGTTGCCCTGAATCACCACGTCAGGATCCTCCAGCAGGTGCTGCGCGTGGACCGACCCGAAGTAGGGCTTGCCGGACCCGAACACGACGGGTGCGACGTCCATGCGCACCTCGTCGATCAGGCCCGCGGCAAGCACCTGGCCACCGACGTCGCCGGCGGCGACCTCGACCATGCGGTCACCCGCAAGCTCCTGCGCCTTGGCCACGGCTGCCTCGACGCCGTCGACGAAGTGAAACGGCGCCTCGGGGTCCCAGCCCTCGGGCTCCGGCCGGTGCGTCACGACGACCACGTGGTCGATCCCGCCCGGCGGCTGCCCGTCCCAGCCGTCCGTCAGGTCGAAGACGTGGCGGCCGACGATCGTGACCCCGACCTGGTCCCAGTACGGCCGGGTGTAGTCGTAGGACGTCTGCGACACCTTCAGCTCGCCGCTCTCGTCCAACGGGACGTCACCGCTGGACAACCAGTCGAACAGCGGTCCGGGCTGGTCATTCTCGTCCGCGACGAAGCCGTCCACCGACACCGAGCCGTACATGACCACCTTGCCCACGGGGCTCTCCTCTGCTTCGGGGTGCCCCAAATTAGCGTGTCGTGAGTTGTCGCCCTTCCCACTGCCCCTTTGGGGCTCACCTTGGCTTGACCCCTGGTAAGCCACAGTCCCGGGACCTGACTGCGGCGGTCCGACTTCGCTGTCACGGACGACTCCCGGTCCGACTTCGATGGCAGTCGGTCCAGGTCGCCCGTCACGGGACACGCCGGTCGGGCTGTCGGAAACCGTTGACGAGCGACAGTCACCGATATATCGTCGAGTTATCGAGATGCTTCGGGGGAAGCATCACGGACGAAAGGTGGTGCGCATCATGCGCGAAGGAAGGCGAAATCGAGGAGGACGCCGCCGCGGGCCGGTGCCCGGCGAAGGGATGCCGGGCGAAGGCTTCGAAAGGCGGTTCGCGTTCGGGCCGTTCGGCCCGCCCGGGGTGCCGCCCGGCGGCCCGGGAGTGCCGGGGCCCGGCCCGTTCGGGCAAGGCTTCGGCGGGCCGGGGCCCTTCCCCGGCCACGGCGGGCACGGTCGTGGCGGCCGCGGCCCGCGGGGCGGCGGCTGGGGCCGCGGTCCGGGCCGCCGCGGCGGCCGGGCCCGCCGTGGCGACGTCCGTGCCTCGCTGCTCGCGCTGCTCAAGGAGCGGCCGATGCACGGCTACGAGATGATCACCGAGATCGGCGAGCGCACCGGCGGTGCGTGGCGGCCCAGCCCGGGATCGGTCTACCCGACCCTCCAGCTGCTGGAGGAGGAGGGGCTGATCGTGGCTCAGGAGTCCTCGGGCAAGAAGCTGTTCGACCTGACCGAGGCCGGCCGGGCCGAGGCCGACGCGGGGGAGGAGTCCCCGTGGGAGGAGGCCGGCCGCGGCGTCGACTGGGAGGCGATCCAGGAGGTCGGTGCGGCGATCGGCGCCGTCGACCACGCGATCCGCCAGGTCATGCTGACCGGCACGGAGGAGCAGCGGGCCAAGGGCCTCGCCGTCCTCAACGAGGCCAAGCGCAAGCTGTACCTGATCCTCGCCGACGAGCAGGTCTGACCGGCCGAGGGGTCGGTCGGCAGGCCCCGTCGCGGCATCCGCCGCGGCGGGGCCGCGGCGTTCCGGGCGTGCGGGCGGGCATGTGTGCCGGCGTGTGTGCCAGGGGGGGGTTCAGGCCTCGGCGTCGTACTCGTAGCGCCAGCGCCAGCCCTTGGTGCCGAACACCTTCGTCCGCCGGTAGACCAGTGTCACGGCGGGCAGTCCGTCCTGCGCGGGGACGGGCACGCGGTAGACCTTGGGGATCGTCCAGAAGCTGCCCAGCATGATCGGCAGGACCCTGCCGTCCAGGGGCCCGCCGACGAATTCGGTCTCCGCGCTCTTCACGTCCTCCAGGGTACGCGGGGTCCCCCGGCGCCTCTCGGGGTGTGCCGGGGCGCCGGCCGGCGGGCGCCGCGTGCAGGTCCGGCAGCGGCGATGTGGAGCCGATGTGACCGGCGCAGCACCGCCCCTGGTCATTTCGGGGCCGTGCGCACCCTTATCCTGCTACGTACGCCTCCGGGTTCGGCCCGGGTCCGCGGGCCCGCACGGGCCGGTCGAGGCGCGTGCAGTCGCGCCCGTCCGCCGAGTCGCATCTTCTCGAACTCCGTATCGTGCCCCGGGCGTTGGCCGTCCCGGTGATCCCGGCCGCGGCTGCGGCGGACGCGATGGACGGATGCCCCGGGAAGCAGCGGGCGTTCGCCGTTGTTGCGTCGGACGGTGCGTCGTTCGCCGTGCCGCACCAGGCACGGCAGGTCACGGCAGAGCGGAAGGGGCCCGATGGAAGCCAGCAGCAGGTGGACGACCTGGTGGCGGCGTGAGCGGCGGCAGGACCGTCCGGTCACGGGTGGGGAGGCGGCTGCGAGGCTGGATCTGCTGCTGGGCGCGGTGCGCGCCGGGTTCCCGTTGGCGCCCGCGGCGCATCCGGCGGGCCACCGGTGTTCCTGCGACCGCGTGGGGTGTCCGGCGCCGGCCCAGCACCCCGTCTCCTTCGCCTGGCAGACCCAGGCGACCACCGACGCCGAGCAGCTGGCCCGCTGGCTCGCCCGCGATCCCCAGGCCAACTTCGTCACCGCCACCGGCCGCGTCCACGACGTGCTGGACGTTCCCGCCGAGGCGGGCCGTCTGGCCCTGGAGCGCCTGGAGGAGCGCGGCGTGCACGGCCCGGTCGCCGCGGTCGGCGACGACCGCTACCTCTTCTTCACCGCCACCCGCGGCACTCCCGCCGACGAGGACGAGTGGTGGACGAGCGCCCTCGACTCCACCCCGGACACCATGTCCGAGCACCCCGGCCTGCGCTGGCACTGCCGCGGCTCGTACACGCTGCTGCCGCCGGCCGCGCTGCCGGACGGCTCCGAGGTCCGCTGGCTGCGCGGCCCCGACCAGCCGCTGCCGGACCCGCTGCGGGTGCTGGACGTGCTCACCGACGCCTGCACCGAGGTCGGCGCGGTCGCCGAGGAGCAGTGGCTGATCGGGTGAGCGGGTGACCGGACGTCCCCGGGCTGTGAACTCGCCGCCCGCGGACGCCGGTTCGGCCTGACCGGCTACTCGTCCGGGCCGCTCCGCCCGGCCGCCTCCTCCGCCTCCAGACGGGCCTCCACGGCGCGCAGGGCGGTGTACTCGGCCTCGTCGACCGCCTCCAGCGCGAAGTCGACGGCCTCCAGCGCGTAGCGCTCGGCGTACTCGGCCTCCCGCCGGGTGGCGCCGGCATCGTGCCGGGCCTCGCGTTCCGACACGCGGTCCCGTGCCGCACCCACATGCCGGTGCCAGCTCTCGCGCAGATGGTGCCAGGCCGAGCCGGGCCGCTCCTCCGGGCCGCCCGCCTCCCGCGCCGGCCCGGCACGCCGGGCGGCGTCCTCCGTCACCCGTACGAGCGCCTCCCGCACCTGGGTACGGGACTGCCGCCGCACGGCCTCCACGTGCTGTGCCGCTTCCGCGGCCCGCTTCGAGACCCGTTCGAGCCCCTGCGCCTCGTCCATCGACCACACCTCGCCGTCGGCCGGTCACTCCGCCCTCCAGCCTGCGACCGCACCGCGCCGGACGCCTGCGGGCGGCTCCGTCCGGTGGCCGCGGGAGCGGGTCTCAGGGGACGTAGACGACGGTGACCGTGACCACCGGGGTGGGCGGCGGCACCGGTGGGGGCACGGAGGGCGGCACCGTCGGGGGCGTTGTGCGGCTGCGCGACGGGGTGGGCGAGGGCGCCGTCCGGGACGGCGTCGGCGACACCGGGGGCGCGGGCGTGGTGGGAGTCGCGGGGGGTCTCGTCGGCGGTGCGGTGGTGGGTTCCGCGCTGGTCGGTGCGGGGACGGCGGCGGCCGGCACCGGCGGGCGGTCGGGCAGGGCGGCCGCGGCGGCGGCCAGCGCGAGGGCCAGCGCGGCGGCTGCGGCGACCGCGGCCGCGGCGGCCCGCGGCGCGAGGCGGCGGCGCGGCGGGGGAACGGACACCACCTGGTCCGGGGCCGGTTCCGGGGCCGGGCACGGCCCGCCCGTCCACAGCAGCAGGGCGGGGACCAGAACAGGGCGGTGCCAGTCCCGGACGGCGGCGAGCTCGGCGCGGGCCGCACTGCACTGCGCGCAGCAGGGGAGGTGGCGGGCGAGTTCGTCCTGCGGGGCGGTGTCGCGCCGAACGGCGTCGCCCAGCCGGGCGACCAGCTGGCGGCAGGCCCGGGCGGGGACACGTGCCGCGTACACCCGCCAGTAGGTGTCGAGGAACGCGGCCCGGGCGGGCAGGGCGGGTGGCCGGTGGTCGGCGTCCCGGCCGAGGCCGCGCCACAGTTCCTCCTGGAGGGGCCCGGGCAGCCGGTCGAAGGCCTGCAGCAGCGGCGTGTCCTGTTCGACGGCGGCCAGCGCGCCGGCGAAGCCGCGTCCCGGGTGGCGGGCGGACACCTCGCGCAGCCAGGCGCGGAAGCCTTCCGACAGGTCGGCCTGTCGGCCGTCGTCTGCCCACCGGGCGGCCGTCCGGCGGAGCGCGGACACCGTGCGGGGCCGCCAGGCCTCGCCGGGGTCGGCCCCCGGGTGGAGCGTGCGGAGGGCCAGGGCGGCGGCCTCGTCCACCAGCTGCCGGGCGCTCCGCTCGTCGCGGCAGCACAGGCGGGCGTAGCCGAGGACGGTGGCGCGGTGGCCGAGGACGGCGCCGCCGGCCGGCCGCGCGGTGGGGTGGATCGGTCTGTCCCATGGGTGTGTTCGTCCGAGGGGCTTGGGCGGTCCGGGGATGTGTCGGGGTCGGGCGGCCGTACCGGTCGGGGCCCGGTACGGCCGCCAGAGGGGCGGAGCGGGGGCGGGGATCAGCCGGTGGGCGTGGCCGGTACGGGGTCGGCGAACCGTACGGTGCCGCCGTCGACGGTCACGCCCACGGGGTGGCCCTCGACCGGGAACATGCAGCCCTGGGTCTCGCTGCAGGCGGCGTAGCCGACCAGGACGGTCGCCGTCCCCGCCTGGGCCCGCCGCACCGGCAGGGTCACGGTGACCGGCCCGTCGGGGTAGACCGGCACCGGGGCGAGGCCGCCGGGCAGCTGGAGCGGGTGCACCGGGCGGTCGGCGGCGGGCCGCCCGGCCTCCGCCAGGCCGCCGCGCAGCCGCAGCGAGGTGGGCCGCCCGACGCCGTCGATCCCGTCGGGCGGCAGGTCCAGGCTGTACAGGTGGTAGCCCGCCTTGGCGGGGGTGAACACGGCGGTCAGCGTGCCCGCCGAGCCGTCCCACCCGCGGAGGGCGACGTCGACCGTCACGCCGTTCTCGGTGAACCGCGCCGAGGAGGGGGCCGGGGCGGCGGCCGGGGCCGGCCGGGTGTCGGGCGCGCAGCCCGCGGCCGGGCCGACCGCCAGCCCGGCCGCCAGCGCGGCGGCCCAGGGACGCAGGGGCCGCCGCGGCCGACGTGCCGTCACTTCGCCCACTGGCGGAGGAAGCCGTCGAAGCCGGTCTCGGTCAGCTTCGGCAGGCCCGTCCGCTGGGTGTCGGTGACGACCATGTTCTGGGCGTCGACGACGATGAGCACGGGGGTGGCGAAGCCGTTCGAGTGGTCGTAGCGGCTGAGGATCGCCATGTTGGTACGGCTGTTCGCCAGGTCGATCTTCACCACGTGGTACGAGGCGTCCAGCGTGCTGCGGATCCGGCTCCTGCCGAACAGGCCGTCGACGGCCCGGCACACCCCGCACTCGTTGGTGCCGAAGTCGAGCAGGACGCGCCGGCCGTCGCCCTTCGCCTGGGCGAGGGCCGCGTCGATCTCCTTCTGGGCGTTCGCGGTCGCGCTGTAACCGGCCAGCGAGACGGGCGCCTTGGTGGTCTCGGCGGGCGCCGTCGTCGTGGCAGGGCGGGCGGGGGTGCTGGGCGCGGCGCTCGCCGTGCTCGGGCTCGCGGTGGCGGCGGTCGGGGTCGGCAGCGGTGCCGGCGGCTCAAGGGCGGCGCTGCTGCTCGCGGGTGCGACGGCGGCCGCCGGCCCTCCGCCGGAGTCCGTCGGTCCGCAGGCGGCCAGCGAGGCGGCGGCGGTCAGCGCGGCGAGGACGGCTCCGAGGTATCGGCGGTCGAGGCTCATGGACGTTGCTCCCGGGGCGGGTGCCGCCCGGGCACCCCGGGGGAGGGCGGGGCGGGCGGCGTGAGGGTGGGTCGTGCTCCTTGCCCTGGGAGATCCGCCGCGGGGCCGCGGATAACGGAAATCCGCAGCCCCGTCCGCCCGGCCCGGCTACGGCAGGGTGAGGATCTCCGCGCCGTCCGCGGTGACCACCAGGGTGTGCTCGAACTGGGCGGTCCGCTTGCGGTCCCCGGTGACGACCGTCCAGCCGTCCTCCCAGATGTCGTAGTCGTACGTGCCCAGCGTCAGCATCGGCTCGATGGTGAAGGTCATGCCGGGCTTGATCACCTCGGTGGCCCGCTCGCTGTCGTAGTGCGGGACGATCAGGCCGGAGTGGAACGAGGTGTTGATGCCGTGGCCGGTGAAGTCCCGGACGACGCCGTAGCCGAAGCGCTTGGCGTAGGACTCGATGACCCGGCCGATCACATTGATCTGACGGCCCGGCCGGACCGCCTTGATCGCCCGGTTGAGCGCCTCCCGGGTGCGCTCGACGAGCAGCTTGGACTCCTCGTCGACGTTGCCGCACAGGTAGGTCGCGTTGAGGTCGCCGTGCACGCCGTGGATGTAGGCGGTGGCGTCGATGTTGACGATGTCGCCGTCCTGAAGGACCGTCGAGTCCGGGATGCCATGGCAGATCACCTCGTTGATCGAGGTGCAGATCGACTTGGGGAAGCCGCGGTAGCCGAGGTCGGACGGGTAGGCGCCGTGGTCGCACATGTACGCGTGGGCGACCGCGTCCAGCTCGTCGGTGGTGACGCCGGGCGCGATGAGCTTGGCCGCCTCCTCCATCGCCCGGGCGGCGATCCCGCCGGCGATCCGCATCTTCTCGACCGTCTCGGCGCTCTGCACCTCGGGGCCGGTGTACGGCGCGGGCGCGGGCCTGCCCACGTACTCCGGGCGCGCGATGTGCGAGGGAACCTTGCGGGTGGGGGACAGGGTGCCGGGTACGAGAGCCATGCCGCGAGTCTATCCGCCGGGCCTGCGGCGGCCCGGCCGTGCGTGCGGGCGCCGGACCGGCGGCGCGCCGTGTGAGCGGGGCACCGTGTGTACGCGGGCGGCATCGGGAAAGGATCACCCCAGGACGACGAACCGAACAGGAGCAGCTCTCATGCCCATGGGATTCGGCCGCAAGCCCACCGGGAAGCCGGGCGAGTGGTTCTACTGCATCAAGCACGGCAAGGTCGAGGAGGGCCCGGAGTGCCCCGCCAAGGACCGGCTCGGGCCGTACGCCACCCCGGGCGAGGCCGCCGCGGCGCTGGAGATCGCAGCGGAGCGCAACCGGGAGTGGCAGAACGACCCGCGCTGGCACGACGGCCCGCCCAAGGGCGGCGACGAGGACTGAGCCGCCGTCAGGCCGCCGGCACCGGCTCCCGCCCGCCGGCGTCGCGGCCCTCGGCGGCGGCCCGCACGGCCGCCGCGTTCGGGTCCGTCCGGTCGTCGTAGGCGAGCAGGCTCGGCAGCGCCACGGCCAGCACGGCGACGCCGAGCACACAGGCCGCGCCGCCGCTCCAGATCGCGCCGCGCACCCCGATCAGCCCGGCCGCGCCGCCGGCCCGGACCTGGCCGAGCTGCGGGCCCACCGAGTAGCTGAGCAGCTCCACCCCGGCGAGCCGGCCGCGCAGCCCGTCGGGGATCGACTGGTTCCACATGGTGGAGCGGGCGATGCCGCTGATCTGGTCGGCGCCGCCGGCCGCGGCCAGGCACAGCAGCACCAGCCAGACGTCGCCGACCAGGCCGGCCAGCGTCATCGCGGCGCCCCAGCCGAGCGCGGCGAGGACGAGCATCCGGCCGTGCCGGTGGATCCGGGAGGTCCAGCCGCTGGTCCCGGAGACGGCCAGCGCACCGGCCGCGGAGGCGCCGTACAGCAGGCCGAGCGCCCAGCCGGCGTCCAACTCGGCGGCCAGGAACGGGAAGATCGCCACCGGGTAGGCGAACAGCATCGCGCAGACGTCGATCGCGTAGGTGCCGAGCAGGTCCTTGCGGCTCCACGCGTACCGGACACCGGTGACGATCGCCCGCAGCGAGGGGCGCTCGGCGCCGGACGCCGGCGGCACCGCGCGGATCCGGGCGAGCAGCAGCAGCGAGAGGGCGAAGCTGACGACGTCCAGCGCGTACGCGGTCTGCACCCCGGCGACCACCACCACGACGCCCGCGAGCGCCGGACCGGCCACCGAACCGACGTTCCGGTACAGCGAGTTGAGTGCGAAGGCGGCGGTCAGCTGCTCGTGCGGCACGATCCGCGGGGTCAGCGAGTCCAGGGCCGGCCGCTGCAGCCCGTCCACCGCGGCGACCAGCGCCGCCACCGCGTAGATCGGCCACAGCAGTGGCTGCGGCAGCAGCGCGTTGACCAGCAGCAGGGCGCTCAGCACGCCGAGGCCGCCCTCGGCGAGCAGCACCAGCCGGCGGCGGTCCAGCGCGTCCGCGAGCGCCCCGCCCCACAGGCCGAAGACCACCAGCGGCACCAGTTCGAAGGCGCCGACCAGGCCCACCTGGAAGGAGGAGCCGGTGAGGTCCTTCACCTGCAGCGGCACCGCCACATAGGTGAGGAAACTGCCCAGGCTGCTCACACAGCCCGAACTCCAGAGCAGCCGGAAGTCCCGCGAGCTGCGCCACGGCGCGGTGTCCGGGAGCAGTCCGCGTACGGCGGTGCGCAGCCGGGTCGGCGGCGCCGGCGCTGGTTGGGAGGTCACGGTCGGCCATCCTCGGTCGGCCCGGGAGGCCCGGGCAACCGATTTACCGGCCGTACACCACCGATCGGGACGGCCGGATCACCAGCGCAGCACCGGCGGGGCGACCATGCGCTCGGCGAGGTCGGCCAGCCGGCTGCGCAGCCCCCGGGCGGGCGGCACCGAGGCGGCCGCGCCGACCAGGTGCTGCACCAGGTCGAACGGGCCCTCGCCGGCCACCGGCACCGCGAGCCGCTCGTGGGCGAGCGCGCCCAGCTCGGCGTCGCCCGCGTCCAGCGCCAGCACGGTCGCCCCGCCGCGGCGGGCGTCCTCGACCCGCTCCAGCAGGCCCTCGCCCGGCGCGTGCGGCGCCACCACCAGCACCGTGGCGCCGCGCGGCGCCGCGCCGAGCCGCCGCAGCCCGTGCGCCAGGTGCGCCGGCGCCGCGGCCGGGACCTCGTGCCGCACCAGTACGGGGGCCAGCGCGCCGATCCCGGAGAAGGCCGCCTCCTCGTCCAGGTGTGCGGCCAGGTGCCACGGCTCGTACTGCTCGGTGCCGACCAGCAGCAGGCCCGCCGCGGCGCGCCGGGTGACCGATCGGTGCAGGGCCCCGCCGAAGGCCCGGGTGACGTCCAGCAGGCCGGTGCCCGCCAAGGTCGCGCTCAGTGCGGAAAGTCTCACCGCGTCCATGCGGCACAGCATGGAGGAGCGGCCCGGCCTTTGGCAGGATCTTGTCCATGACGCAACCCGAATCGGTGAATCCCGCCGCCGCGGCGGCCCCCGCTCCGCTCGACGTGTCCTCGCTCGTCGTGGGTGTCCTCGGCGGCACCGGCGACCAGGGCCGCGGCCTCGCCTACCGGCTGGCCAAGGCCGGGCAGCCGGTCGTCATCGGCTCCCGGACGGCCGAGCGCGCCGAAGCCGCCGCCGAGGAGATCGGCCTCGGTGTACGCGGCGCCGACAACGCGGCCTGCGCCCGGGAGAGCGACGTGGTGATCGTCGCCGTGCCCTGGGACGGCCACGCCGCCACCCTCGCCGCCCTGCGCGAGGAACTCGCCGGCAAGATCGTCGTGGACTGCGTCAACCCGCTCGGCTTCGACAAGCAGGGCGCCTACGCGCTCAAGCCCGAGGAGGGCAGCGCCGCCCAGCAGGCCGCCGCCCTGCTGCCGGACTCCCGGGTGACCGCGGCCTTCCACCACCTGTCGGCCGTGCTGCTGCAGGACACCTCGATCGAGGAGATCGACACCGATGTGATGGTGCTGGGCGAGGACCGCGCCGCCACCGACACCGTGCAGGCGCTCGCCGAGCGGATCCCCGGCATGCGCGGCATCTTCGCCGGACGGCTGCGCAACGCCCACCAGGTCGAGTCGCTGGTCGCCAACCTGATCTCGGTGAACCGGCGCTACAAGGCGCACGCCGGCCTGCGGATCACCGACGTCTGACCCGGACGCGCCGGACGCGCCGGTCGCCACCGGCCCCCTCGCCCCGGCGCGGGGGCCGGTCGGCGACAATGGGGTGCCCACTGCCGCCGGCCCGTACCGGGGGCGCCCCGACCCGGGAGAGTTCCACCATGCCCCGCAACGCCCTGCTCGCCTCGCTCGTCCTCGTGCTCGCGGTGACGGCCGCCGTCGTCTCGTTCGTGGAGGGCAACTGGTTCGGCGTGATCTGGGTGCTGATGGCCGGCGTCGCCTCGAACATGGCCTGGTACTACATCCGCAAGGACCGCCAGGAGCGTGCCGCGGCCGTCGCCCGGGGCGAGCAGCAGCCGTAGCGCCCCTCGGGCGTGCTCACTCCCAGAAGCGGAACAGGAACTGCCCGACCACCGGGTAGGCCTGGGAGACGCCGAACAGGTCGGTGATCGCGAAGACCAGCTGGGAGAACCAGTGGCTGGCCGCGGTCTGCCAGAAGATCACGAACACCGCGAGCATCCCGTACGGCGCGAACGGCTCGATCGCCCGGCGGGTCTTCAGCGACAGCCAGGGCTCGACGATGCCGTAGCCGTCCAGCCCCGGCACCGGCAGCAGGTTCAGCAGCGCCGCGCTGACCTGCAGGAACGCCAGGAAGCCGAGGGCCGCGGGGAAGGCCGAGACGATCAGCTCCCGGCCGTCCAGCACCGCCGGGTGCGCCGGGTCGTCGAACGCCCCGGAGCTCACCAGCACCAGCAGGCCGATGCCGATCACCACGTTCACCAGCGGGCCGGCCGCCGAGATCAGGCTGTGCTTGAGCCGCCCGTTGATCCGGTGCCGCTCGATGTAGACCGCGCCGCCGGGCAGGCCGATCCCGCCCATGATCACGAAGATCACCGGCAGCACGAAGCTCAGCAGCGCGTGCGCGTACTTGAACGGGTTCAGCGTCAGGTAGCCCTTGGCGCCGATCGTGATGTCCCCGCTGTGCAGCGCGGTGCGCGCGTGCGCGTACTCGTGCAGGCAGAGCGAGACCATCCAGCCCGCGACCACGAACAGGAACACCCCGAAGCGGGGATTGCCGAAGCCGCTCACCACCGCCCACGCGGAGGTGACCAGGGTCGCGAGCAGCACCCAGAAGACCGGGCTGATCCGGCTCTCCTCGCTGCGGCGCTGCGTGGTGGCGAAGGTCATGGTGCGGAGCTCCGTGGATGGCCGGGGACGGGCAGGGACCGATCATGCCGCGCTGCTCTCCACCGCGACAAGCTGCCACGGAAGAACGCGCCGTACCCGCCCACGGTTCCACCGGCCCGCATATATGTGCGCCCGCCGCGCGGCCCGTCGACCAGAATGGGGCCGTGCACTACGGCATCCTCGGCACCACCACGGCCCACCACGACGACGGCACCCCCGTCCCGCTCGGCGGGGCGAGGCTGCGCGCCCTGCTGGCCGCGCTGGCCCTGCGCCAGGGCCGGCCCGTCCCGGCCGACCTGCTGGTGGACGAGGTCTGGGGCGACGAACCCCCGCAGGACGGCTCCGCCGCACTGCAGACCCTGGTCGGCCGGCTGCGCCGCACCATCGGCCGCGACGAGATCGGCTCCGGCCCGGCCGGCTACTGGCTGACCGCCCGCCGCACCGACGCCGACGACTTCCGGCGGCTCGCCGCCGACGGCCGCCGGGCCCTCGCCGCCGGGGACCACGAGGAGGCCGCCGACCGGCTGCGCAGCGCCCTCGCCCTGTGGCGCGGCCCCGCCCTCGCCGACCTGCCGGACCGGGCCGGCCCGGCTGTCCGCCTGGAGGCGCAGCGCGAGGAGGCCCACCGGCACCGGATCACCGCCGACCTCGCCCTCGGCAACACCGCCGACCTCACCGCCGAACTCGCCGAACTCTGCGAACTGCACCCGCTGGACGAGCAGCTGCACGCCCTCGCGATCCGCGCGCTGCGCGCCGAGGGCCGCACCGCCGAGGCGCTGCAGCGCTACGAGCGCACCCGCCGCATCCTCGCCGACCGGCTCGGCACCGACCCCGGCCCGGAGCTGCGCGCCCTGCACGCCGAACTGCTCGCCCCCGCCCCCGCGCGGCCCGCCCCGGCAGTCGCCCCCGCCGCACCCGCCGCCGCGCCGCCGACCGCCGCAGCGCCGGTGCCGCGCCCGGCCGCCCCCACGGGAAACCTCCGCCCCCGGCTCACCAGCTTCGTCGGCCGCGACGGCGACCTCGGCACCCTGGGCCGCGCCCTGACGGCGGGTCGGCTGACCACCCTCACCGGCCCGGGCGGCTCCGGCAAGACCCGGCTCTCGCTGGAGGCCGGCCGCGCCGCCCAGCGCGGAGGCTCCTGGCCGGACGGCGTCTGGATGGTCGAACTCGCCCCGCTGGAGGACGCGCTGGCCGTCCCCGGCGCGGTCGCCGCCGCGCTCGGCCTGCGCGAGACGGTGCTGCACACCGGCGGCGCGGTCGCCGAGGTGATGGACACCCGCCGCGGCGACCCCGTCCGCCGGCTGGTCGAGCACTGCGCCCCGCGCCGGATGCTGCTCGTCCTCGACAACTGCGAGCACCTGGTGCAGGCCGCCGCCGAGCTCGCCGACCGGCTGCTCGCCGAATGTCCCGAGCTCACCGTCCTCGCCACCAGCCGCGAGCCGCTCGGCGTGCCCGGCGAGGCCGTGCTGCCGGTCGAGCCGCTGCCCGACCCGGCCGCCCTGCGGCTGCTCGCCGAGCGCGGCGCCGCCGCCCGGCCCGGCTTCGACCCGGCCGAGGACCCGGAGGCCTGCGCCGAGATCTGCCGCCGCCTCGACGGCCTGCCGCTCGCCATCGAGCTGGCCGCCGCCCGGCTGCGCGGCCTCACCCCGCGTCAGCTCGCCGACCGCCTCGACGGCCGGTTCGCCCTGCTCACCGCCGGCTCCCGCACCCTGCTGCCCCGCCAGCAGACCCTGCGCGCCGTCGTCGACTGGAGCTGGGACCTGCTCGGCGAGCGCGAACGCGCCGTGCTGCGCCGACTCTCCGTCTTCGCCGGCGGCTGCACCCTGGAGGCCGCCGAGCAGGTCGCCGCCGACGGCGCCGAGGTCCGCCGCGAGGACGTCGCCGACCTGCTGCTCTCCCTGGTCGACAAGTCCCTGGTGATCGCCGACCTGGAGGGCGGGCCGCGCTACGGGATGCTGGAGACCATCCACGAGTACGCCGCCGAGAAGCTCGCCGAGGCCGGCGGCGACGGCGCCGCCCTGCGGCACGTCCGCTGCTACCGCGAGCTCGTCCGGATCGCCGACCTCCGCATGCACGGCCCGGAGCAGATCGACCAGCTGGGCCTGCTCGACCGGGAGCAGGAGAACATCCGGGCCGCGCTGCGCACCGCCGTCGAGCTCGGCGACGAGCAGGAGTTGCTCGTCCTGGTGCTCGGCATGAGCTGGTTCTGGTCGCTGCGGGACAACCGGCGGGAGGCCGGCGAGTGGTACGACGCGGTCTGCGCGCTCGGCCCCGACGCCTACGCCGACGACGCGCCGCGGCCGGTGCCGCTGGAGGCCGGCCCGCTGGACGCGCCGCCGCCGCTGCCGCAGGAGATGCTGGACGAGGCCCGCCGGCAGGTCCAACTCCACCGGCTGGTCGACCTGTTCACCGGCAACATGGCGGCGCTCGGCGACCCGGGCGCGATCGAGCTCGCGAACCGGGTGCTGGCCACCTACACCCCGGACCTGCCGCAGTCCTACCGGTTCCCGGCACTGCTGCGGGTGTTCGCGGTCTTCCTCTCCGGCGAGATGGACCGGATGCGCGAGACGATGGACGAGGCCGTCGACGGCTGCCGCCGCCACGGCCGACCGCTGGACCTCGCCTTCGCCCTGCAACTGCGGGCCCGGCTGCTCAACGACTGGGTCGGCGGCCTGGACCAGGCGATCGCCGACAGCGCCGAGGCGCTGGAGATCTTCACCGGGCTCGGCAACCGCTGGGGCATGTCCGAGGCGCTCTCCGCGCAGGCCGAGAACGCCGCCAAACTGGGCGAGGGCCTGCGGGCCGCCGAGGCCTACCGGCAGGCCATCGACATCGCCGCCGAACTCGGCGCCTGGCAGGAGGTGCCGCTGCTGGAGGTCCGGCTCGGCGAGGCGCTGTTCGAGTTCGACGAGGCGGACGGCGAGCGGCGGATCCGGGAGGCCCTGGCGTCCGTCCGGACGGCCAACCACGCGGCCGACGGCACGATGCTCTACGGCCGGCTGGTGCTCTGCAACATCCACACCCAGCGCGGCGAGTACGCCCAGGCGCTGGCGGAGCTCGACCGGCTGGTGATGAACAACCTGGTGTTCGGGCCGATCGTGCCGGGGGTGTTCGTCGGCATCGTCGGCTGCATCCGCGGCTGGGTCGTCGCCCGGGCCGGCGACGCGCCGCGCGGCCTGGAACTGCTCGCCGAGGGCCGCCGGGAGATGAAGGGCGTGCCCGGCGGGGCGACCGCATTCGCCGAGCACATGGCGGTGATGCTGCTGCTGCCGGCCACCGGCATCGTGGTGTCACTCGCCGAGCAGCAGGACGACCCGCGGCCGGCGGCCCGCCGGGCGGCCGTGCTGCTCGGCGCCCACGACGCCCTGCACGGCAGCCGCGGCTCCCACATGGAGCGCCGGGAACGCGACCGCATGGCGGCGGTGCTGACCGGCATGCTGGGCGCCGAGGCGTACGGGGCCGAGTACGCCGAGGGCGGCCGCCTCACCCTCTCGGAGGCGGCCGCCCTGATGGACGACCCCGGCGCGTTCTGACACCGGGTCGGCGTTCTGATGCCGGGTCCGGCCGGCGTGTCGTCAGGTCCGCTTGCGGAAGCGGGCGACGGCCAGCGGCGCGGTGATCGCGGTGATCGCCACCGACCAGACCAGCACGATCGTCACCGAGTGGGTGAGCGGCCCGCCGTTGATCAGGCTGCGGCAGGCGTCGGCCAGCGCGGAGAGCGGGTTGTACTCGGTGAAGGCCTGCAGCCAGCCCGGCATGGTGCTGGTCGGCGCGAAGATCGAGCTGCCGAACTGCAGCGGCATGATGACCAGCATGCTGACGCCCTGCACGGCCTGGGCGCTGCGCAGCGACATGCCGAGCAGCATGGAGATCCAGACGATCGACATGCCGAACAGCAGGGAGAGCCCCACCGCGGCCAGCAGCTGCAGGAAGCCGGTTTTGATCTCCAGCCCGAGGATCATCGAGAAGCCGATGAGGATGGTGAAGGAGACCAGGCCGCGGCAGGTCTCGGCGACGATCTTGGAGAGCAGTACCGCGGCCCGGCCGATCGGCAGGGTCCGGAAGCGGTCCATCACGCCGGTCTGGAAGTCGCTGTTCAGACCGGTGCCGACGGCCATCGCCAGGTTGAGGCCGGTGGTGCCGAGCAGGCCCGGGATCATGTACTGGATGTAGTCGTGCTGGCTGCCGGAGACGGCGCCGCCGAAGACGTAGACGAACAGCACGGTGAAGATGATCGGGATCAGCACCGCGTCGAGCATCGACTCCGGGTCGGCCTTGATCCGCATCAGGTTACGGCGGGTCAGCGCGCCGACGTGGCGCAGGTGTCCGGCGAAGCCGATCCGCGGGTCGTCCGGGTGGGCCTGGGCGGGGGTCAGGGTGGCGGCGGTCATGCCACGGGCTCCTTGTCGAGGATCGGGGCGGCGGGGGCGGACGGCTTGCCGGTGATGGCGAGGAAGACCTCGTCCAGGCTGGGGAGCTGGGTGTCGATGCCCGCGACGGCGAAGCCGCGGGTGCCGAGCACGCCGATCACGGAGGTGAGCTGGTCGTCGCCGGTGAGCTGGACGGAGAGCAGGCCGGTGTCGGCGGAGAAGGTGGCGGCGACCCCGGCCTCGTGCAGGCAGCGGGCCATCTCGGGCAGTTCGGCCGGGTGCTGCGGGCGGACCTGCAGGGTCTGGCCGCCGACCTGGGTCTTGAGCTCCTCGATGCCGCCGGCGGCGATCACCCGGCCCCGGTCGATCACGGTGAGCTCGTGGGCGAGCTGCTCCGCCTCCTCCATGTACTGGGTGGTGAGCAGCACGGTGGAACCCTCGGCGACCATCCGCTGGACCTCGTCCCAGACCTCGTTGCGGGTGCGCGGGTCGAGGCCGGTGGTGGGCTCGTCCAGGTAGAGCACCTTGGGCCGGCCGATCATCGAGGCGGCGAGGTCGAGGCGGCGCCGCATCCCGCCGGAGTAGGTCTTGGCGGGTCGCTTGGCGGCGTCGGTGAGCGAGAAGCGCTCCAGCAGCTCGGCGGCGCGGGCCTTGGCCTCCTTGCCGGGGAGGTCGAGCAGCCGGCCGATCAGGTAGAGGTTCTCGTAGCCGGAGAGCAGCTCGTCCACCGAGGCGTACTGGCCGGTGAGGCCGATGGTGCGGCGCAACTGCTTGGGCTGGCGCAGCACGTCGTAGCCGCCGACGAACGCGGTGCCGGCGTCCGGCTTGACGAGCGTGGAGAGGATCCGGACGAGGGTGGTCTTGCCGGCGCCGTTCGGGCCGAGCAGGCCGAGGACGGTGCCCTCGCGGACGGTGAGGTCGACGCCGTCGAGCGCCCTGGTGGCGCCGAAGGTCTTGACGATGCCGCGGACCTCCACGGCGTTGCTGCGGGGCCCCCGGTCGTTCGGGGCGGTGGCGATCGATGTCATGCCCTCAGACTGCCGGGGCCCGCTGTCGCCGCTCTGTCGTCCGGCTGTCAGTCCGCGGCCGCCGCTGTCACGCCGCCGTCGGCGCGCCGTCGGGCCAGGTACGCCGACGGCGCGCCCGCCGCGGGGGCGGGCGCGCCGTGGCGCCGCGTCGGCCGGAGCCGGGGTCAGCTGAAGCTGTGCTCGGGCGCCGGGAAGGTGCCCGCGGTGACCTCGGCGGCGAACTCGCGGGCGGCGTCGCCGAGAACGGCCCGCAGATTGGCGTACTGCTTGACGAACTTCGGCACCCGGCCGGCCGTCATGCCCGCCATGTCCGTCCAGACCAGCACCTGGGCGTCGGTGCCGACGCCCGCGCCGATGCCGACGGTCGGGATCGCCAGCTGCTCGGTGACCTGGGCGGCGAGCTCGGCGGGGACGGCTTCCAGCACGACCGAGAAGGCGCCGGCCTGCTGCACGGCCTTGGCGTCGCGCAGCAGTTGGTGGGCCGCCTCGTCGCCGCGGCCCTGGACGGGGTAGCCGCCGAAGGCGTGCACGGACTGCGGGGTGAGGCCGATGTGCGCCATCACCGGGATGCCGGCCTCGACCAGCAGCTCGATCGAGCGGGCGCTGCGCTCCCCGCCCTCCAGCTTGACGGCCCCGACACCCGCCTCCTTCATCAGGCGGGCGGCGTTGTGCATGGCCTGGGCGGGCGACTCCTGGTAGGAGCCGAAGGGCATGTCGCCGACGACCAGGGCCCGCTTGGTGCCGCGGACGACCGCCGCGGAGAGCATCACCATCTGGTCCATGGTCACCGGCACGGTGGTCTCGTAGCCGAGGTGGCAGTTGCCTGCCGAGTCGCCGACGAGCAGCACCGGGATGCCCGCCTCGTCGAAGACACCGGCGGTCAGCGCGTCGTAGGCGGTGAGCATCGCCCAGCGCTCGCCGTGCTGCTTGGCCTTGGCCAGGTCGCGCACGGTCACGCGCCGGTTGGTGATGCCGCCGTAGAGCACGGTGCCTTCCTGCGCCGAGGCAGGCTGAAGCGGAGAAGCGTTCATCGAACAGGCTCCTGAAGGGTTGTCGTCTCGTGGCGCCGTACGGCGTCCCCGGATCTGCTCCCATGCTTGCACGCCGCCCGCCCGCCGCAAAGACCCGGGGCACCGGCCGTTCCCGTCGTACGCCGTGCGAACCCTTTACCCAGACTTTGCGATACGGCTCCGTCTCGTATCGAAAAACGGGCTACCCTTGAGCCGAACGGGTTACGAGACGCCATCGGCTCGTAAGTCCGCACAGTCGCAACTCGTACGGACGGGGAATCCACACCATGACCACCGCCGCGCCACCGCGCACATCCGACGCAATCCACCGCCGCCGCTGGGCGATCCTGGGCACCCTGATCCTCGCCCTGCTCGTCGTCGTCCTCGACAACTCGATCCTCAACGTGGCGATGAAGACGATCGCCCAGCCCGCCCCCACCGGCCTCGGCGCCAGCCAGAGCGACCTCGAGTGGGCGATCAACTCCTACACGCTGGTCTTCGCCGGCCTGCTCTTCACCGCCGGCCTGCTCGGCGACCGGCTCGGCCGCAAGTGGTCGCTGCTCGCCGGCATGGCCGTCTTCGGCATCGGCTCGCTGCTCTCCGCCGTCGCCGACAGCCCCGGGCAGCTCATCGCCTTCCGCGCGGTCATGGGCCTCGGCGGCGCGTTCGTGATGCCCGCCACCCTCGCCGTCATCATGAACGTCTTCGACCGCAAGGAGCAGCCGAAGGCGATCGGCATCTGGGCCGGCGCGGTCGGCCTCGCCATCGCGATCGGCCCGATCACCGGCGGCCTGCTCATCGAGCACTTCTGGTGGGGCTCGGTCTTCCTCGTCAACGTGCCGATCGTGCTCGTCGCGCTGGTCGCCATGTCGCTGCTGGTGCCGAACTCCCGCGACCCCAAGCCCGGCAAGCTCGACCCGGTCGGCGTGCTGCTCTCCGTCATCGGCCTGGTCGCGCTGATCTACGGCATCATCAAGGGCGGCGAACTCGCCGACTTCACCGCCCCCGGGGCCTGGGTGCCGATCCTGGTCGGCGTGGTCGCCCTGGCCGCCTTCGTCCTCTTCGAGCGGCGCACCACCCACCCCGCCCTGGACGTCAGCTGGTTCCGCAACCGGGTGTTCTCCGCCTCCGTCGTCGTCATCGGCGTGGTCTTCTTCGCACTGATGGGCGTCTCCTTCTTCGGCGTCTTCTACACCCAGAGCGTCCGCGGCTACAGCGCCCTGCAGTCCGGCCTGCTGATGCTCCCGCTGGCCGCCGCCCAGATGGCCTTCGCCCCGCGCGCCCGGCTCGTCGTCGACCGCTTCGGCGTCCGCGCCACCTGCGCCGGCGGCATGGCCCTGATCGTGCTCGGCTTCCTCGGCTACCTGCTGCTCGGCACCACCACCCCGATCTGGGTGCTGGTCGTGATCGGCTTCGTCATGGGCGCCGGCATGGCCCACGTCATGCCCCCGGTCACCGTCGCCATCATGGGCTCGCTGCCCCGCGAGAAGGCCGGCGCCGGCTCCGCCATCAACAACACCTTCCGCCAGGTCGGCGGCTCGCTCGGCGTCGCCGTGCTCGGCGCCGTCCTGTCCACCGTCTACCGCGACGGCATGAGCGACCACCTCGCCCAGCTCCCGGCCGGCATCCGCGACAAGGCCGGCGAGTCCCTGGAGGCCACCCTCGCGATCGCCGAGCGCACCCACACCCAGGCCCTGGTCGCCCCCGCCGAGGACGCCTTCGTGCACGCCATGCACGTGGTCGCCGGCCTCTCCGCCGGCATCACCGCCCTCGGCGTGGTGCTCGCCCTGGTGCTCCTTCCCGGCAAGGCGCCGGCCGGCCCGGCCGCCGTCCCCGCCCCGGCCGACGGTTCTCCGGCAGACAGCGAGCCGCGCCCGACCAGGGTTTGAGCCCGTCAGGAGAGAATGGCGCCATGCACACCGAACCGACCGTCTCGGAATGCGGCGTCGACGAGGACGGCCCCGCCGCGGAGCTCTGCGCCCCGCGCCGGGGCCGCCCGCGCAGCGAGGCGGCCGAGCAGGCCATCTTCGCCGCCGTCGAGGAGCTGATGGAGTCCGGCAGGAGCCTATCCGAGCTGTCGATCGAGCGGATCGCGGCCGCCGCGGGCGTCGGCAAGGCCACCATCTACCGGCGCTGGCCCAACAAGGAGGCGCTGCTGGTCGAGGTCGTCGCCCGGCTCGAGTCGCCGCTGCCCGAGCCGGTCGGCGGAACCGTCCGCGAAGAGCTCGTCCGCATGGTCGACTACATGCGCAAGCGCGGCCTCGCCAAGCGCTCCCGCTGGATGCTCAAGTCCGCGCTCAGCCAGATGAACGCCTGGCCGGAGCTCCGCGAGGCCTACCAGGAGCAGGTGGTCAAGCCCCGCCGCGAGCTGGCCCGGGCCATCGTGCGCCGCGGCATCGACGAGGGCGTGCTCCGCTCCGACCTCGACGTCGAGCTGGTCTGCGAGATCATCATCGGCCCGATCCTGCTGCGCACCGTGCTCTGGGACGAGGCCCCGCTGGACGACCCGGCGCTCGCCGAACAGATGGTGGACGCCGTCCTCAACGGGGTCGGCGCGCAGCCGTCCGGAGGGCATTCCCGCTGATCCGGGGCGTGCCGCAACCTTCGGGTGGCACGTGCGCGTCCATGCCGTCATAGGCTGAGCCGAGAATACGACCGGGCGTGTGCCGGGCGGTCCCACCGACCGTCGCACACGCCCACCCGGCTCGGCCGGAGACAGGCACGGACCATCCCGGCGGTACGAGTGCATGCCGGGTGCGGAGGAGCGGGGCGCATGGTGCAGGCGGACGAGGCAGTGGCAGCGGCGGACGGCACACCGGCCCCGCCGGTCGGGGGCCGCCGCTGGCTGGACCCCCGCCGCGGCTGGGTCACCGCCGGGTTCGCCGTGCTCACCGCGCTGCTGCTGGCCTTCCACGCGGCCGTCCCCAACCGCTGGGGCAACCTCGGCAGCCTGCTGGAGACCTTCCTGCCCTGGCTGGGCCTGGCCGTGCCGGTGCTCCTCGCGGTCGGCCTGTGGCGCCGCTCGGCGACCGCGCTGACCGCGGTGCTGCTGCCCGTCATCGTCTGGCTGAACCTGTTCGGCGGCCTGCTGACCGACAAGAGCGGCGGCCGCGGCGACTTCACCGTGCTCACCCACAACGTGGCCGCCGCCAACAGCGACACGGCCGGCACCCTCACGCTGCTCAACGGCTCCGGCGCGCAGATCGTCGCCCTGGAGGAGCTCGCCCCGAGCGCCGTCGCCACCTACACCGAGGGCCTGGCCGCCCGCTACCCGCACCACGTCGTGCGGGGCACCGTCGGCCTGTGGTCGACGTACCCGATCGACGACGTCCACGAGGTGGACATCAAGATCGGCTGGACCCGCGCCTTCCGGGCCGCGGTCACCACGCCCCAGGGCCCGCTCGCCGTCTACGTCGCCCACCTGCCCTCGGTGCGGATCAAGTCCGAGAGCGGCTTCACCGCGGGCCGGCGCGACCACAGCGCACAGGCCCTCGGCGACGCCATCGAGGCCGAGCAGCTGAAGAAGGTCATTCTGCTCGGCGACCTCAACGGCACCATGAACGACCGCAGCCTGGCCCCGGTCACCTCGCAGATGCGCTCCGCCCAGGGCGCCGCCGGCGACGGCTTCGGCTTCTCCTGGCCGGCCTCCTTCCCGATGGCCCGGATCGACCAGATCCTCAGCAAGGGCAAGCTCACGCCGACCGACTCCCGGGTGCTGCCCTCCGACGGCAGCGACCACCGCGCGATCACCGCCACCTACCGGTACTGACGCCGCCCGGTGCCGGTGCCGGTGCCGATGCCGGCCCGTGTTCCACCGGCCCGTGTCGGTTCGTCCCGTGCGACGATGGCTGGCATGGACGGACGCGACGTGGACCGCGCCCTCACCGCGGCACTGGGCGTGCTCATCCTCCACGAGGAGGACGACTGGTCCGTCACGGCCGGGCCGCTCACGTGGACGTGCCGCGAGACCGCCGTGCACGTCGCGCACGACCTGCTCGCCTACGCCGGCCAGCTCGCCGCCCGGCCCCGCGAGAGCTACCTGCCCTTCGACCTGGTGGTCCGCCGGACGGCGCCGGTCGACGAGGTGCTGCAGGTCGTCCGGGCCGCCGGGGGCCTGCTGGTCGGTGCGCTCGCCGTTTCCGGGCCGGAGGCCAGGGCCTGGCACTGGGGCCCGTGCGACCCGTCCGGCTTCGCCGCCATGGGCGTCGCCGAGACCCTGCTGCACACCTGGGACATCACCCGCGGCCTCGGCGCCGAGTGGCACCCGCCCGCGTCACTGTGCGCCGCGGTGCTCACCCGGCTCTTCCCGGACGCCCCGGCCGGCGATCCGGCGGCCGTCCTGCTCTGGTGCACCGGGCGGGCCGCCCTGGCCGGGCGGCCCCGGCGCACCTCCTGGACCTGGCAGGCCTCCCTCGGCTGAGCCGCCCGCCCGGCCCGCTCTGGTGGTCAGCCGCGCCGCCACCGGTTGGTGATCGGCAGCCGGCGGTCCCGGCCGAAGCCCTTGGCGGAGATCTTCGGGCCCGGCGGGTACTGCCGGCGCTTGTACTCGGCGGTGTCGACCAGCCGGACCACCCGGTCCACCACCTCGGGCGGGTAGCCCTTGGCGACGATCGCGTCCCGGCCGAGGTCGCCCTCGACGTACAGGTCGAGCACGGTGTCCAGCAGGTCGTAGTCGGGCAGCGAGTCGGTGTCGACCTGGTCCGGACGCAGCTCCGCGGACGGCGGCTTGCTGATGGTGTTCTCCGGGATCGGCGGCACCTCGCCGCGCGCCTCGGCCGCCTCGTTGCGCCACTTCGCGAGGCGGAAGATCAGTGACTTGTAGACGTCCTTGATCGGCCCGTACGCGCCCACCGAGTCGCCGTACAGCGTCGAGTAGCCGACCGCGAGCTCGCTCTTGTTGCCCGGCGCGAGGACGATGTGGCCCTCCTGGTTGGAGACCGCCATCAGCAGCGTGCCGCGCAGCCGGGACTGCAGGTTCTCCTCCGCCAGGCCGGTCAGCCCCAGCGAGCCCATGTAGGCGTCGAACATCGGGGCGATCGGCACGGTGCGGAAGTTCAGCCCGGTGCGGCGCGCCAGCTCGGCCGCGTCGTCCTTGGAGTGCTCCGAGGAGTACCGGCTCGGCATCGAGATGCAGTGCACGTTCTCCGCGCCCACCGCGTCCACCGCGATCGCGGCGACCAGCGCCGAGTCGATACCGCCGGAGAGGCCGATCAGCACCGACTTGAAGCCGTTCTTCCGCACGTACGCCCGGGTGCCCTCGACCAGCGCGGCGTAGATCTCCGCCTCGTCGTCCAGCCGCGGCGCGATCTCCGCGGCGACCGGCTCGGCCGGGGCGGGCAGCGGCTCGCCTCCGAGGTCCACCCGCACCAGGTGCAGGCCGTCGGTGAGGATCAGTCCGTCGGTGTGCTCGGCCGAGGCGGCCGGCAGCTCCAGGTCGGTGAGCAGCAGCCGCTCCTCGAACTGCGGCGCGCGGGCCAGCACCTCGCCACCGGCCGAGACGACCACCGAGTCGCCGTCGAAGACCAGCTCGTCCTGGCCACCGACCATGTTCAGGTACGCGAGGGTGCAGCCGGCCTCCTCGGCGCGGCGGCGCACCAGGTCGAGCCGGACGTCGTCCTTGTTCCGCTCGTACGGCGAGCCGTTGACCACCAGCAGCAGACCGGCCCCGACCTCGCCCGCCGCGGTGGCGCGGCCGCCGTCCTGCCAGATGTCCTCGCAGATCGCCAGCGCGACGTCCACGCCGTGCAGGGTCAGCACCACCAGCTGGTCGCCGGGGACGAAGTAGCGGTACTCGTCGAAGACGCCGTAGTTCGGCAGGTAGTGCTTGGCGAAGCGGGTGACCACCTCGCCGCGGTGCAGCACCGCCGCGCAGTTCTGCGGGGAGCCGGCCGGGCGGTGCAGGCGCGGCGAGTCGTGGTCCGAGCGGCCCAGGTAGCCGACGACCACCGGCACCTCGCCGAGGCCCTCGGCCCGGAGCCGGGCGGCGAGTTCCACCAGGGCGGTGCGCGAGGCCTCCACGAAGGAGCCGCGCAGGGCGAGGTCCTCGACCGGGTAGCCGGTCAGGGCCATCTCGGGGAACGCGACCAGCTGGGCACCGGCATCGGCGGCCCGCCGGGTCCAGCGCACCACCTCGTCGCTGTTGCGGGCGATGTCGCCGACCCAGGGGTCGTTCTGGCAGAGGGCGAGACGCAGATTCGGCATGCCCCGAGTGTAATCGTCTATCTGACGTTATGTCTCGGGGGGTCCCCCTCGGCGGCCGGTGTCCGCCCTGCGGTCGGTGACCACCCGAAGGTGGACGACGGGCGAAGATCCGACATGATGGGATCGGTTGCGGGACCACACGCCGCTCCGGCCACCGCCCCGTCGCCGCCGGGCGTAACACGGACGTAAAGAGCAGAGGTGAGACTGTCCCCATGGGCAAGCAGCAGGAGTTCGTGCTTCGCACGCTCGAAGAGCGTGACATCCGTTTTGTCCGGCTGTGGTTCACCGACGTCCTCGGGTTCCTCAAGTCGGTCGCAGTCGCGCCCGCCGAGCTGGAGCAGGCCTTCGAGGAGGGCATCGGCTTCGACGGCTCGGCGATCGAGGGCTTCGCCCGCGTCTACGAGTCCGACATGATCGCCAAGCCGGACCCGACCACTTTCCAGATACTGCCGTGGCGCTCCGAGACCCCGGGCACCGCGCGCATGTTCTGCGACATCCTCATGCCGGACGGCTCCCCGTCCTTCGCCGACCCGCGGTACGTGCTCAAGCGCACCCTGGAGAAGGCCTCCGACCTGGGCTTCACCTTCTACACCCACCCGGAGATCGAGTTCTTCCTGCTGAAGAACCTCCCCGGCGACGGCACCGCGCCCATCCCGGCCGACCAGTCCGGCTACTTCGACCACACCCCGCGCGGCGTCGGCCACGACTTCCGCCGCCAGGCCATCACCATGCTGGAGTCGATGGGCATCTCGGTGGAGTTCTCCCACCACGAGGGCGCCCCCGGCCAGCAGGAGATCGACCTGCGCTATGCCGACGCACTCTCCACCGCCGACAACATCATGACCTTCCGCCTGGTCATGAAGGAGGTCGCGCTGGAGCAGGGCGTGCACGCCAGCTTCATGCCCAAGCCGTTCTCCGACCACCCCGGCTCCGGCATGCACACCCACGTCTCCCTCTTCGAGGGCGACCGCAACGCCTTCCACGAGTCCGGCGCCGAGTACCAGCTCTCCAAGGTCGGCCGCTCCTTCATCGCCGGCCTGCTCAAGCACGCCGCCGAGACCGCCGCCGTCACCAACCAGTGGGTCAACTCCTACAAGCGCATCTGGGGCGGCTCGCAGCGCACCGCGGGCGCCGGCGGCGAGGCCCCCTCGTACATCTGCTGGGGCCACAACAACCGCTCCGCACTGATCCGCGTCCCGATGTACAAGCCCGGCAAGCAGGGCTCCACCCGCGTCGAGGTCCGCTCCCTCGACACCGGCTGCAACCCCTACCTCGCCTACGCCGTCACCCTCGCCGCCGGCCTCAAGGGCATCGAGGAGGGCTACGAACTCCCGTCCGGCGCCGACGACGACGTGTGGGCCCTCACCGACGCCGAGCGGCGCGCTTTGGGAATCCAGCCCATGCCGCAGAACCTCGGCGAGGCCATCGACCTGATGCAGCGCAGCGAACTCGTCGCCGAGACCCTGGGCGAGCACGTCTTCGACTTCTTCCTGCGCAACAAGCGCCAGGAGTGGGAGGAGTACCGCTCCGAGGTCACCCCGTTCGAGCTGCGGAAGAACCTGCAGGTGCTGTAATCGCAGGTCAGGGCAGGTCTGGAACGCAAGAAGCCCCTCGGGCCGACGGATCGCATCCGTCGACCCGAGGGGCGTTTTCAGGGCTTTTGTCCTTCCTGGGCCGTCTCTGGGCCGTGGTGGCCTGGAGCGGCAGACCATCCGAGGGCGTCGTAGAGCGCATCGACGGCCCGGCGGGTACGACCGTCGCTGCTCGGCATCAGGTGCGTGTAGACCCTCAGCGTGAACCCGGGGTCGGTGTGCCCGAGGTACCCGCTGAGCGCCTTCACGCTCTCGCCGGAGTCGAGCAGCACCGAGGCGTAGAAGTGCCGCAGTGCGTGCATGCCGTCCTCCCGGGACGCCTGGAAGCGCCCCCACTTCTCCGGGGGAGGGATTACACCCGCGACCACGAGTGCGGGCTTCCACGCGTAGGTGTTGAAGTCGCTCCGCCGCACGGCGCCGCCCTGCTGGCGCGAGAACAGCAGCCGCTTGGTCACTGGCGGGCCGTCGGGCGTCAGCCAGGGAAGCGTCACGGCCTCGGGCGGGAACGCGGCGAGATGGGCCTCGAAGATGCTGGCTACCCGTTCCGGCAGCGGCACGTCGCGGACCTTCCCGCGCTTCGGCGGAGCGAACACCAGCCGCCCGCCGATGTCCTTGATCTGGCAGCCCACGTGCAGCCAGCCGGTGTCGGGTCGAATCTCGTCGACTGGCAGACCGAACACCTCGCCCTGTCGGAGGCCGCACCCGCCGGCCGCGTCCACCATCGCCCGGTACCGGGCCGGCAGCGCGGCCCGGACGGCCTCCACCCGTTCTGCCGCCCAGGGACGGATGCGGCCAGGTGCCCGGCCGGGCGGGGTCACCGAGCGGGAGCGGCACGGGTTCGTGGTTCGGAGCCGGTCTTCCATCGCCGCCATGAAGATGCTGGAGACGTTGCCGAAGATGACCCGGCGGTACGAGGACGCTGGCACCGCCTTCTCCAACTCGCGGAGCCACTCCCGGATGTGCGACGGCTGGAAGGAGTCCAGGGGCCGGATGCCGAGGTACGGGATCGCGTGCCGGCGGATCTGCGCATCGACGGAGGAGCGGGTGTTGTGGTCCGTGGTCTGCGACTCCAACCAGCGCTCGGCGTACTGACGGAAGGTCACCTTGGCGGCCTTCGGGTCGACGTACTGGCCCCGCGACATGTCGGCTTCGATGTTGGCCAGCCACAGCTCGGCCTGGCGCTTCTGGCGGTCCGGGAACGCCTTGCTCTTCTCCGTGCCGTCCGGCCCGATGTATCGGGCGCGGTAGCGGGAACCGGTGCCGAACCGCTCGGTCCGGACGCGACGGGGCTTGCCGTCCGGGCCGGGTTCGGTCTTGTACCAGCGGTCCTGGATGTGTCCGGCCAAAGGTCAGGCCACCTCTCGGTTCTGGTCGGCCACCCACTGGGCGACCTCGGCGGGGTCGTAGCGCAGGTGTCGGCCCACGCGGAATCCGGGCGGGCCGGTGCGCTTACGGCGCCACTGGTAGATGGTTTCCAGCGGCACCTCGAAGAGCGCTGCGATGTCCTCGGGCTTGAGGTAGCGGGTGGGCAGGGACGGAAGGCTGAGGCGCGTGGCGGCGGTGGCCAAGGTGGGTCCTTCCCGGTATCGGGCGGGGAGAGGGCGTGTGTGTCGGAGGTGCGGATTTCTGCGTCACCGCGTCATCTGCGTCATCCGGGCTTCTGACCTGCGGTTTTGGGTGTCGTAGCGGCCGGGGCCTGCGTCACCCGTGCGTCACCGGCTGCGTCACCGTGACGCAGCCGGTGACGCAGGTGACGCACGATGACGCAGAGCTAGCCGTCTGCGTCACCCCCAAAGCCACAGGTCAGGGGCCCTTTTCCGGCGCGGGTGACGCAGGTGACGCAGCGTCTTCCTACTTAGAAAAAAAGAGGGGGGTGTCTGTAGGTACTTGGGCGCCGGTCAGAGCGAAAAGCGGAGCCGCTGCGCGGCGCGACCTTCGGCGGCTTCGCCGAACAGCAAGAGGAGCACCCCCTCGCGGGCGCCGGTGCTCTTCTTGCTGTTCGGGCGGCGGCCCGGTCACTGCAGCGGCGGCTGCTCGTGCGGGGGCGTGGGGCCGGGCGGGTCATTTCGAGGTAGCGGCCCTCTTTCGTCCGGCCCGCCTCGATGAGCACCTGCCGCGCCGCCAAGGTGGGCTGGAGGCGCTTGAGCCGGTCGGAGAGCACCTTGCCGGTGGTCGGCCAGCCCTTCGGCAGGGCCCGCAGCTCCTCGCCGGCGTAGACGCGGCCCAGGCACGCCAGCCACTCGGTGGAGGTCATGCGCTGCGCGGTGCCCGGGGCGATGGTCTCGGCGTGCTGCAGGACGGTCTGCGCGAGCAGGTCGCCCTCGATCACGTCGTCGTTCAGGTCGTCCAGGCTGGCCCGGTACGCGGCGAGCGCCCCCAGGCCGGTCGCCGCGTCGAGCTGCGCGCACAGGTGCGCGAAGTCCGCCATCCGCAGATCGGTCGGCGTCTCCGCCTCCACCGCCCGGACCTTGACCGTCAGGTCCAGCAGCGAGCCGAGCACGATCGGCAGCACCTCCGCGTACTCCGCCCACAATTCCGCCTCGGTGCGGCGGACGGCCGGCCGCTCCAGCCGCAAAGGCAGGAGCCGCTCCGCGAGGTCGGGCCGGATCACGCCCACGTCGATGCCGGTCAGCAGCATCGGGCGGCGGTAGCCGACGCGGAACACGTCGCCGTCGGTGAACAGCGCGCGCTTGACGTTCTCGGCGCCGGTCACGATGCAGCACATCGCATCCGACATGTCGGGGGTCATGTGCGAGAGGTTGTCCAGCGCGGTGATCCATCCGGCGGCGACCGCGGCGAGGAGATTCTCCTCGTCCTTCGGGGCGCGGCGCAGGTCGCCGCTCATGCCTTCGATGATCCGCATGAGCATCCGGCCGGCCGTCGACTTGCCCGCGCCCTGCGGCCCGGTGAGGAACGGGGCCGGGACCGGCACGGACGGGCCGAGGCAGCCGATCAGCCACGCCATGGCCAGGCACTCGGAGCTGGCGTTGGCGAAGTTGCACAGCCTGAACAGCAGGTCGATGCCCTTCCCGTCGGTGTCCGTCTCGGGCAGCGGAAGTTCCCCGGTGAGCTGGGTGCGCCGCCAGCACACCTCCCGCGGGTCGGGAACGGCGAGGTCCCAGCCTGATGGGTGGATCCGGACGGACAGGCCGTCCGTGCGGCCCAGGTCCAGCCACGTGGCACCGTCGAACCCGGGCGCCACGCGGATGTGGACGGACCGCACCTCCTCGGAGAGTGCGAGTGCTTCGATCAGGTCCAGCGCCTCCTTCAGGGCGGTGCCGTTGAACACGCCGACCCCGTCCTTGAACAGGTTGACCATGAGTTCCTGGCGGTGGCTGCCGGTCGTGCCCTGGGAGCGCATCGGTCGGGCCACCGGGTGGCCGTTGCGCTGCGCGTACACGGTCCCGTCCGCGGTGCGGAAGTACCGGAAATGCGCCTGCGCGTAGTCGGCGATGACCTCGCGGGCCGGGTTCTTCTCGTCCTCGGCCACGGTCACATCCCCAACCTGGTCAGGGCGTTGGCCCAGGCGTCGGCGCAGTGCCGGGCCGTCTCGCCCTTGGCCTGCGCCGCGGCGAACAACCGCGCGGTGTGCGCCTCGGTCAGGCACCCACACCGACCGTGCGTCGAGAGCACCGCCAGGAACGTCCCGAACACGGTCGCGTGCACGCCGGTCGACGCCTCGGCGATGCGTTGCTCCGCCATGGCGATGCCGCGCTCCAGGAAGGCCGGGCTGCGGTGCGGGCACCTGCCGCCCCTGGCCGGGGCTGGCACCGCGATCGGCCGGGCCGGGACGGGCTCCCGCACGATAAGGGTCCGGACCGTGTCGGGCAGGGCGGTGAGGGGGCCGGTGCCGGGGCCGAGCCACCGGGCGTAGGACATGAGCGACTTGACATCCACGCCGGGCCGCACCTTGTTGGCGGAGGGCATGGTGCCCCGGTAGAGCCAGTGCTCACCGCGGGTGGTGGGCACGGTCCGGGTGGCGGGCAGGCTGGCCTGGGCCCAGGCGATGGCCTGCGCGTTGTCGAGGTCCACGACGGTCAGGCCGGCGCCGCCGGGGTGGTAGGCCACCGCCGCGGCCTCGCGCCACGCGTAGGCCCAGGCGGGCGAGTTGAGGACGTGGGGGTCGGTGGTGGCGGCGGCCCAGCCGTGGCACGGGGCCGGGCAGGTGCAGGTGCCGGGGGTCCTCATGTTCGGCCGGCCGCCGCACGTGTTGTCCGCGCAGGCCGGGCAGTTGCCGAACGGGACCTTCCCAGCGCGCAACGGCAGCACGGGCACGCCGCGCGGTGCCAGGGAGAGGGCGGCGGGCAGGTGCTCTCCCCGAATGAGGGTCGGTTGGGTCATGCTGGTGTCTCCAGTTCTCTAGAACGGTGCTGGATTGGCGGCGGCCCTGGTCCTGGCCGGGAGGGGGCCGCCGCTGTCGTTCGCCGCGCGCTCTGCGCTGCTCGTCGCGGAGCGGTGTGGGTCGGCCGCACCAGCGGCAGGGCAGTGCGCGGGTGCGGTCCTAGTGCCGGGCGTCGCGCCAGTCGAGGACCGTCACGGCCGCTGCCCGATCAGGCCGCGGCGAGCGCTGCGGAGCCGATGCCCGCCGGGGCGAGGGCGGCGGTCAACAGGTGCCGGCCGAGCAGGGGCGGGACGGCGTTGCCGATCTGCTGGCCGATGTCCCGCCCGCGCCACGGGTGATCGACGGGGAACGTCTGCAGGGCGCCGGCCTCGGCCCAGGTGAACCGGGACTCGGTGCCGTCGGCGCCGAGCACCCGGACGCGGGAGATCTTCCCGGTGACGGTCGCGGACGGCTCGTCCTGGGTGCGGCGCCCGCGGGCCTTCCGATCGCCGCCGGTGCCGTAGTTCGAGATCACGGTGAACCGGCCCCGGTGCGGCAGGACGTCCCGCATCGCCGCCCAGGGCAGCAGCCCTGTGCCGCCCACCACGGCCGGCACGCCGGGCCGGTAGGCGTGGTGCGTCGGGGCGGGCAGGTCGACGGGGCCGTCGAGGGAGGCGAGCAGGGCACCGCGGCGGCGGGTCTGCGGCACCCCGTACTGCTCCGCCCGCACCACTCCCGCCGCCGTGAAGTGGCCCAGGTCCCGCAGCACGACGGCGAACGCCTCCCACACCGGGAGGACGGCGGGCACCTGCTCCAGGAGGATCGTGCGGAACGGCCGCCCCAGGTCGTGGGCGCGGACGGCCCAGATCAGCGGCTGCAGGACCAGTCCGGTCCGCTCGTCCGCCAGCCGGCCCAGCAGGTGCTGGAACGGCAGGCGGTGGGCGATGCGGTCGACCAGGTGGAGGACGGTGTCGAGGTCGCGGCGGCCGGTGCCGGTGCCGGTCGCGGAGAACGTCTGGCAGGGCGGCCCGCCGAGCAGCACCCGGGCGGCCGGGAAGTGCTCCGGCCCCCACCGGCGGACGTCGGCCTCGATGGTGGCGAGTCCTGCGGCGCGGCGGGTGGCGCAGGCGTCGGGGTTCTTCTCGATCCCGATCGCGCGGAGGCCGAGGGCGGTGGCGGGGAGGTCGAGGCCGCCGGGGCCGGCGAACAGGTCGACGGTGTCGTATTCGTCGAACGGGTTGGCGCTCATCAGGGTGTCTCCTTGCCGAGCGGGGGCCGCCCGCCGCGGACGGGTGGGCGGCCCCGGGGTGGCCTGCCGGATCAGTCGCGGGGGTTGCCGTACTTGGCGTCCCAGCGGGCGATGGCCTCGTTCTGGATGCGGTCGGCGCGGGCCTCCAGGCGGGCGGTGGACTTGCCGCGGTTCTCGGCGCGCACGACGCGCACGCCGATGAGGAACAGCCGGGCGGCGTCGGTGAGGTTGTCGGCGCCCATCTGCCGCGGGTCGAGGTAGCTGCGCGGGTCCTTCTTGGCCACGGCTGGTGTCTCCGTTTCAGGCGGCGCGGCGGTCGGTGGTGGTGGGGAAGGGCAGGACGGTGGCGAGCCGCACCGGCTCCGCCGTCGCGGTGGTGTCGGGGGCGGGCTCGCCGCCCTGCGGCGGCAGGCCGCCCTCGGCGGCGCGGTGGGCGGCGGATTCGGCGAGGACGGTGCGGACGGCGGCGGAGTCGGTGCGCCAGCCGCGCTGGGTGTGGAGATAGGCGGCGGTGCCGGCGAGGCCGGGGCCGAACAGGACGGCGGCGGTGACCAGGTCGGTGGTGGTGCTCACGGGTTCCTCCCGTTCGTGGTGGTGGCGAGGACGTCGAGCAGGTCGGTGCCGAGCGCGGCGAGCCGGTGGCTGATGGCCTGCCAGGACTCGTTGTCGATGTGCATCAGGGCGGCGAGGGCGGCGGCGGGCCGGTGGTCGGCGGCGGCGGTGAGGGCTTCGCGGAGGTGGACGGCCGCGAGCGGCCGGATCACGGACTGGGTCATGGCGGGGTCGGTCCTTCCACGGGGCCGCCCGGCCGGAGCCGGGCGGCGGGTGGTTAGGGTGCGCGCATGCGGATGTCGCGGGTGTTCTGGGTGGTGCTCTGGCTGGACGGCCTGGGGGCGCTTGTCTCGCACCGGCTCGGGTGGTCGCTCAACACGCAGGCCATGGCGGCGGCGGTCCTCAACCTGCCTGCCTGCGTGTACGTCGCGGCCCGCCGCAGTCGGGGCTGACCCCCGTCCCGTCAGTGCTGGGCGAGGGCGTGGACGGCGGCGGCGAGCAGGGCGTTCACGGGCCCGGCGAGGCCGGTGGAGGCAGCGGTGAAGCCGGACAGCCACACGACGGCGGCGGCGCCGAAGCCGAGCCGGCGGAAGTACAGGAGCGCTCCGGCTCCGGCGGCCATCAGGAGCGCGGCGGACACGGTGACGAGCACGGTGGTTCTCCTCTCGGGGCGGTGCGCGGTTAGCGGTGGGCGTCGTCGCGGATGCGGCGGGCGACGGCGCGGGTAGCAGTGGCGTGGTTGTGCAGGCGGCGGCCGATCCGCAGCCGCCGTCCGGTGGCCTCGCACCGTCGGCAGGGCTTCGGGCGGCGCCGCACGCGGCCGGTGGGCATGAGCAGGCCGGTGCCGGTGCACTTGCGACAGCGGCCGAACGGGCTCGCCCAGCACACCAGGCAGTAACCCAGAGTGATGGCGAGTAGGCAGGCGAGTGCCGGGGCGACGGGGGTCATCGAGGGGCCTCCCGGGGCGGTTTCGGGGGTTTGCCCAGGTGGGCCGCTATCCGCTAGCGGCCAGCTCAGGGCATGGATGGGGTGCTAGCGGGGGTGCTACCGGTAGCGGGCCCACCCGCTACCGGTAGCACCGTTGCTTGGCGTCAGGCGGACCGCTGTCCGTCACGGCGCGTGATGGCCTCCGCGATGCGGTCGCGCTCTACGCCGCGCCGGTTGGTCTGCCGCCCGTCGACCCGGCGGGAGATCTGCACCGTCTCCACGCCGTACGGCCTGAGCGCGGCGGCGAGCTGGTCCGCCTCCCAGCCGCCGTAGCGGTCCTCGTCGAGGGCGGCGAGTGCGGCGACCAGGGTCTCGGACCAGACCTTGGCCTCGCCGGCGGGCCAGATGGAGATCAGGTCGTCCAGGATGCTGCTGGTGTTCTTCGCCCGCTCGGGGGTCTTGCCGGCGGCGAGGCCGGTGAGGGTGCCGGCGGCGATGCGGGCGGCGCGGGCGCGGTCCATGATCTTCCCGGCGGCGGGGCCGTCGAGGTAGTAGGAGCGGACGATCTGCGGGTCGGTGGCGGCGCCGACCAGGTAGCCGATGCCCTTGTCGTTCGCGGTGAACGACGTGGCCCGCAGCCCGTTCTTGTAGGAGCTGGTGCCGAGGACCATGTCGTTCTCGGTCTGGCCCATGACCCGCAGGCAGAACCGGATGCCCACGTTCGCCGACACCCCGGACGGGAGGGACTTCACATCCGGGCGCTGGGTGGCCAGCAGCAGGATGACGCCCATCGCGGGGCCGCGCTTGATGATCGCCTCGGAGAGGGTGCTGGCCTCCTTGCCGAACGTGTCGTGGGAGTAGAGCTCCTGGCACTCGTCGATGATCAGCACCAGCGGGTGCAGGCCGAGCTTGCGGTCGGCGGCCAGTTCCGGGGTGACCTTGTTCTCCGGGCGGCGCTCCTTCGGCAGGGAGCGGATCACCGCGGCGCGGCGCTCCAGCTCCTTGTAGGTATAGCGGAGGGAGTTGACGGCGCCTTCGATGGTCTCGTCGTCGGCGCCGGAGCCGTAGTCGGCGGCGACCTTGGCGGCGTCCTCCAGGTCACCGGTGCCCTTGAGTTCCCACACGTGCAGCTCCGCCGTCGGGTCGAGCGCCGCGGCCAGCATCAGGACGCGCAGGGCGAAGGTCTTGCCGAAGCGGGGCATGGCGCCGATCAGCACGTTCGCGAACATCAGCAGCATCGACACGGAGCGGCCGCGCTGGTCGGTGCCGAACGGCAGCGGCTTGAACAGGCTGATCGTCCCCGCCGAGGCGAGCGGCCACGCGGGAGCCTTGGTCTGCGACATGTCCTGGTCGCCGACCCACAGCATCAGCCGTCCGGCGTGCTGGTCGTGCACCGGCTCCGGCCACACGCAGCCGAGCGGGCGGCGGAGGCCGGAGGCGAGGCGGTCGCGCTTGTCGATGATGTCGATCGCGGTCACGCCGTAGGGGAGGTCGATGTCCGCGCGCCAACCGTTGCCGTCCCGGGTGATCGGGGCGACGAACTTGATCCCGTCGCCGCCCTTGGCCATCGCCTTGTTGATCTCGGCGATGCCCATCGCGCCGAGCGCGCGGACCACGATGTCGCTGGTGAGCCGCTGCACCTTCGTGGCGACGACGGCCCGGTCGATCAGCGGCTGGTCGGCCTGCCCGCCCGCCGCACCGAGGGTCAGCGCTGCGGCGGTCGCCAGGGCGAGGGTGGTCCAGCCGGGCGTGGCGACCAGCAGCACCGCCGTGAACGCCACCCCCAGCACGGAGGCGAGCAGGAGCATGATGCCGCGGGCACGCACCCGGCGGTCCCGCTGCCGGGACAGGATCAGGTACTGCTCCACGTCCTCGCGGCGCACCGAGGCGGCCCGGACCGGGCGGCCCTCGGCGTCGGTCACCCACCGGAAGGTGCCGCCCACCAGCCGGGCGGTGCCGCGCGGCGCCCGCGCCAGCAGCTTGCCCGCGTAGAGCGGGGAGCGGACCGCGTGGTAGCCCGCGGTGTGCGCGACGTTGCCGCCCAACCACCGGGCATAGGCGAGCAGTTCGGCCTTCGACTTCGCCCAGGCGGGGATGATCGGGCGTCGCTTCGCGCCGCGGGCGGTCGCCATCCGGTCCACCGAACCGGCCTTCCGGTCGCGCGGGTCGCGGGAGTCGACGTACACCGACGGCAGCCCGTCCTCGTCCGCCTCGGTGGCGGGGCGGCGGTCGGCGCGGGCCTTGTCGAAGTCAAGGACGGTGGCGCCGATGGCTCGGTCGGTGGCCAGGTCGGCCTCCAGGGCGGCGAACAGGCCGTCCGGGTCCTCGGGGTTGTGCGGGTCGGGCGTGTGGTGCTGGTTCACTGGAGGTCCTTCCTCACAGGTCGCTGTGCGGGATGGGGCCCGGGGCGGCCGTCGTGCCGGCAAGCTGAGCGGCCGTCCCGGGTTGTGGCCAGTGGTGCGTGTGGCTGATCGTCAGGTGAGGCCGCAGTCGCAGTTGGGCAGGTGGAGCGTGCTGCAGCGCTGCGACGTGGTGAGGGCCGCCGGCGTCAGGTCCTGGTCGAACTCCAGGTCGTCCACCGTGGTGAGCAGCTCGCCGAGCTGGCGGCGGGTGAGGGTCACCGTGTACTGGGTCCAGCGCTCCAGGGCGTGCCGCGCGTCGGGGTTCTCCCAGCGCAGCTCCACCTCGATCGCCGTGTTCGCGTCGTCCATGGGGTCCTCCGTGGGGTGCTGGTCAGGTCGTGGTGGTGGGCCACGGGATGGAGCGGCAGGTGGCGGCGTGCCGGTTGGCGGCGTCGCGGGCGGTGCGGCGGAGGGTGGAGCCGGGTCCGTTGCCGGTCTTGCAGCCGAGGCACAGCCACTTGAAGGCCAGGCTGTCGCCGTGGGTGGCGGCGGACTCGGGGTGCTTGAACAGGGCGACCAGGGCGGAGCCGAGGGTGAGGAACACCGCGGCGGTGCCGGTGGGCAGGCCGGTGGCGGAGTCGGTGGGGATGAACATGCCGGACACGGCTTCTCCTCGAAGGTCAGGCGGAGGCGATGAGGGCGGCGGCGCAGGGCAGGCAGGTGCCGAGATGCGCGGGCAGGACGCATCCGGCGTCCCGGCCGCAGGCGGGGCAGGTACGGCGGGCGAGGTTCGCCGCGGCGAGGGCGGCCGTCCGGCCGGGGGTCATCGGCCGGACCGGCTTGGCCAGGCAGGCGCGGTAGAGGTACGCGGCGCGGACACCGCGGGAGCGGGAGCGCCAGAGGATCTGTGCGGCGACCGGTTGTCCGCCCGGCCTCAGCCCCCGCGTGCGGAGCTGGCGGCGGGTCAGCAGGCCGTCCGGTGCCATCCGCCACGGGTAGGTCGGCAGGCCGAACCGCTCGCCGTGCGGGTCCCAGAACCGCGGCCGGCTCATGCGGCCGACTCCTCGCCCGTGAGGCCGCCCTCGTCCTCGTCGGCGGCGGTCGGCGGCTCGGGCGGGGTGGTGCGTTCGGCCTTGAGGGTGTCGCGCAGGGTGCGGGCGCGGTCGGCGGAGGTGCGGACCGCGGTGCGGATCCGCTCCGCGGTCAGCTCCTCATCCGACCAGCCGGCCGTCGCGGACCGGGCCTCGGCGAGCAATTCCTCCGCCGTGCGGGTCGGCACCTTGGTGCGGGCCGACTGCGGCACTGTGCCGGTCGCCCGGCGGGGCCGACTCGACACCACCGCGACCGCCCGCACCGGCCGGACCGGCACCCTCTCGATCGGTGCCGCAGTCGGCTCCGCTGTCGGGGCTGGGTCGGCCGACTCGTAGACCGACTGGTCGGCCGACGGCCCCGGGGTGGGGTCGGCGGGGTCGGGCTGGTCAGGGGTCGACCGGTTTGCGGTGGTCTGGTCGTTTTCTGCCGGTTCGGGCCGATGGTGCAGCACCTTGGCCACCAGGTCGGATCCGAAGAAGATGGACCCGACCGGCAGGCACGAGGCGAGCAGCACCAGGGCGTAGTGGGCGGGCGCCCAGTCGGCCAACCGGACCCGACCGCCGGCGTTCAGGGCGGGCACCAGGCCGTGCACGTAGTTGAGCACCAGACTGGCGGCGGTGAAGGCGCCCAGCACCCGCAGCGCGAACCTGCGGTCGGCGCCGGTCAGGACCAGCGCGGCGACCAGAGCGAGCGCCATCAGGCCGTCCACCACGAGCGGGTAGAGGCCGGCGGCGAGCGGGTCGGCGCCGACCGCGCTCGCGATGTCCTTGAGCGCGTTCCAGGAAACGCGGAACGCCATGCCGACCACGCCCAGCAGCGCGGCGACCATCCAGAACTTCCCCTGCCGGCTCACCGGAACCACCTGCGCTTCGGCTGGTCGCCGTCGGTAGCGAAACTGGCGTATCCACCCTCGGGCGGCTCGGAGTGGCCGAACATCGTGTCGGCGGCGACGGCCGCCGCACCAAGGGTGGAGATGACGACGGCGGCGACGGGGTGGCCGTGGTCGGCGACGATGTGCGAGAGCATCGCGCCGCCCGTGGCGGCCCGCCGGTCGGCCGCCGGGGCGCCGTGCCGGTCAGTGGAGAACGAGGTGACCGCCCGTTCGGCGGCCTTGCGGATGCGTCCCATCAGGCCGCCACCTCCAGCCCCGCCGTCCGGCGGACAATGCGGCGGGAGCGAATCGGGACCGGCGCGGTGGCCATCAAGGCCTCGGCGTAGGCGGCCAGCTCCGGGTCCTCCCGGCGCAGGTCCGCCAGCACCGCGGCGGCGACGTCCATGCGGGCGGCGCGCTCGATCACCGACTCGCCGACCACGTCGGCGAACAGCTCCGAGTCCACGCCCAACGCCAGCTCCGCGAACTCCTCGGAGTCTGCGGCGTACTGGCCTGCAACAATCGACTTCACGGGTCTCTGCCTCTCCAGTAGGTGAGGAGGCCCGTGAGGGCTGCCGCGCGCCCGGCCAAGGATTGCGCGGCAGCCCACCCACGGGCCTCATTGCGACAACCGGCCGACGCATCCGGCGCCGTCGGCTGTGCGTGGACGGGGAGGGCATCGCACCCTCACCCCCGCAGGGGCCCACTACGGGCCGTCCGGGGTCTGATCCGCCTCACCCCCATCACCTCCTTATGCGCTGCCGCGCGGGGTTTCGGCGGGACCTATGGAGTTCTCAAGCAACGAACGCTTCCGCAGGGGTGTCCTGCCGCGACGCCGTGCGCGCGGTGGTTACCGGCCCCTGTTGCGGCCGTTTACAGGCATCTCCGGCCAGGCAGAATTGCCCAACAGGAGGACATCTCCTGAACTCCTCAAGAGGAGCTGAGGAAGACTATGAGGGGCCGTCAGCCCTCGCGTCAACACCTCTTGAGGACTTAAGCTGTCGCGGTCTCCCGAAGAAGGGCAGTGAGGTCCGAAATGGCCAAGTACGAGAAGATTGCGGATGACCTCCGCACGCGGATTCGCGCCGGCGAGTGGGCCCCGGGCGCCAAGCTGCCCTCCGAGACCCCGGAGCTGACGGCGCACTACAAGACCAGCCTTCCGACCATCCGCCAGGCACTCTCGGTACTGGCGGCGGAAGGTGTTGTGGACAAGGTGCATGGGCGCGGCAACTTCGTCCGCAAGCCTCGTACGGTCGTCGTGCGGACCAACGAGCGGCACCAATGGGAGAAAGACAGGGCCCGGCAGCCGGAGCAGACCCGGCTGCAGACCGGAGCTACCGAGCACGACACGGGCCTGACCGTGTCCGACCTGGTGTTCCGCGCCGACTTTCGGGAGACCGAGGCCAGCGAGGACCTTGCAGCCCTCTTCGGGGTGCCGGTAGGTACCGCGCTGCTTGAGCGGACGTACCGCACGCGCTACCGGGAGGAGGACGAACCATTCAACATCGCTCGCTCGTACCTGGTGCACGACGTGGCCAAGGGCAACGCTGACCTGTTGGACCCCTCCCGGGAGCCCTGGCCTGGGGGAACACAGAACCAGCTCTTCACCATCGGCATCGAGCTTGACCGCATCGTTGAACGCATCACGGCGCGTCCGCCTACAGCCGAGGAAGCCGAGGAACTCGGCCTTAAGCCCGGGGTGTCGGTGTTCGTTCTGCGGAAGATCTCCTATGACACCGGCGGACGGGTGGTCGAGGTTTCTGACGTGACTCTGCCCGGCGACCGCACCGAGATGGTGTTCACGACTCCTCTGAACAGGTGGTGAGCATGACTGGCGTCATCTCCGTTATCACAGCGGTTCACGGACCGGGAGCCAAGTACCTGCCGGATGCCTACCAGTCCCTCCTTGACCAGCAGCTCCCCGCGGGGTGGGACTGGCAATGGGTGATCCAGGAGGACGGCGAGACCGATGCCGTCCGGCCGTTTGTGCCTGACGACTCGCGGATCAGCTTCGACCAGGGGAGGCACGGACGGGCGGGTGTGGCCCGTACGCTGGCGCTCTCCCGGGCCACGGGGGACTACGTCAAGGTGCTGGACGCCGATGACATGCTGACCCCGGGCACTCTTGCCCGCGATCTTGCTGCACTTCAGCGCCCCGGCATCTGCTGGGCCACATCCCGGGTGCTCGATCTGCTCCCGGACGGCTCCACGGTGGGCTTCGACCAGGACCCGGCAGAGGGCCCCATCGAGCGCGGTGAAGTGCTTGCGCACTGGACGGCCCACGACTTCCGTGCTCAGGTTCACCCGGCAACGCTCTGCGTCCGGCGTGACCTTCTGCTGGCCCTCGGCGGGTGGATGGCCCTGCCGGCATCGGAGGACACCGGCCTGTTGATGGCGCTCGACGCGGTCAGCCGGGGGTGGTTCACCGCTGAGACCGGCCTGCTGTACCGCAAGTGGCCAGGACAGAGCACCAGTCAGGCCGCGCATGTCTCCGAAGGTGAGCGGTCAGCCCGCATGGCAGTGGTGGAGGCGAGGGCGCGGGCGCTCGCCGCACTCGACGGGTGGCGTGTCGACGGCTGACGCGGGACGCAGCAAGGCCCGGGGCCGGCGGAGATGCCGTCGGACCCGGCCCTTTGAGGTTCTACTCGCTCACCCTGCTGCCCGGCAGCAGCAGGCCCCGGGCGGAGTGCTGCTCGCCCTCGAAGGTGCCGCTCACCCCGAGGTCCACGCGAGCTCGCTGATGGAGCTGATTGATGGCTCCGAAGGCGGCGGCGTTCCGGGCCCGCCATTCGTCCAACGTGCCCTCCACAACGCCCCGGGCCTGCCAGCCGACTGCCGCGGTTGCCTCTTGTACGGCGTGGGCTGCGTCGACTACGGCATCCCCAGCGAGCAGCATCAGCCGCTCGAAGGCGACCGCCTGTGCGGCGCCAGCGTCGGTGAGGTCCATCGTCAGGTCGTGCTCGCTTCGCGGCAAGGTGCGAATGCCCTCGCGGACCTCATAGAGCAGTACGTTGGCGTGGATGACAGAGCGGACCATGCCGATGTACTCGGCGTAGGCGTCGAGCTTCTTCTCATCCCACCGAACACGTAGAGTCTCCCGCCGCTTGCTCCGCTCTACGAGCTGATTCGCGGCGTACGTGCTCAGCGAACCCAGCAGAACAGCCGCGATAGTCACTAACTGAGTGATGGTGTCCACTCGTCCCCCGTGTCTCCGTCGGCCGCGGGTGGCCAGAACTCGGGAGAGCATAGGTTGTGACCGTGGTCCGCCGGGAGTGCGTTCCGCGCCTATCTGCCGTTGGCGTACGCCAGGAGGAGCGGACGGTGGCGAACACCGCTGGACTATAGTGCGCGATCGTCCTGGAGTCGACGGCCCCCAGGAGCACTCTGCGGGCACGAGTTGAGCACCGATGGGCCAGGCTGATGTGGGTTTGGCAGGAAGCCGGCCAAAGATCCAGCTAGCGCCAATACAGGTGATTTAGGTTGCTTTGTGGCGTTTGGAGTGGGCCTTTGTAGGGGCGACCAGGTGCACGGTCGGTGCGTGGGGTGGGGGCGGGTTGTGGTGTTCGGTCCGTTTGAGCGCCCAGTTGGACATCTTGCGTTTGACCACGCGGGGGTTGGAGCGCAACCGCCTTGTGGGCAGGAGTCGTTCGGTGATCTCACGCATGCTCCGGGCTGTGGCCCGGGCAAGTCGGGAGGGGGGAAAGCGCCGCCTGGCCGGTGACGTGGCGGCGGGCGATGCGAAGGGTGCGGGTGAAGGAGATTCGGTCGGGGTCGTGTCCGTCCCGCAGTGCGGCTTGGTGCATCAGGTCGCGCAGGGCGTGGTGGACCAGGAGGAACGCGAACATCTCCTGTTCGACGCCGCGCGGGTGCTGCGAGCGGAGCACGAGGTGGGGTCCGCCCTGATGGGTCTTGATCTCGTCGAGGGTGTTCTCGATCTCCCACCGCTCGGCGTAGAGGGCGGCGAGCTCCGCGGCCGGCGCCTCGAGCGGGTCGAGGATGCTGGTGATCAGCCGGTAGACGGTGCCGTCGCCGCCGAGTGTGTACTCGACGACCCGCACCCGCTCGGGATCCTCCCGGCGGTAGTGGTCGCGGGCGGCGACGATCTCCGACAGGTAGGAACCGTCCTCGAGCGTCTCGACGACCGGCAGCACGGCCACGCTCCGTACCCGCCACAGCAGATCGGCGCCGCCCGCCTTCGCGGCCCGCCACAGGTCCAGGCCGCAGAACCCCCTGTCGGCGAGCAGGAGCATGCCCTCGGTCAGCGCGGGGAACAGTCTCTCGGCCAGGACGGTCTCGTGGACGGACAGCGGCCCGATTTCGGCCGCGAACAGCGTATGCGTGCCGCACTCGGCCAGCGCCGCCACCCTGGCCTGCGGATATGCACTGCGGCCCTGCCCACGACTCGTGCCCGGCCGCCCGAAGAACTCCGCGTTCGCCGCCGTGTCCGGCAGGTCGAAGACGGTGCCGTCCACTGCGACCAGCCGCCAGTTCCGGTACCAGGCGCCCTGGGTCCGGGCAACGGCCACCGGGCGGCAGACCCGGGCGAACAGGGCCCGAAGCGGCTCCGGCCCCAGCCGCAGCCGGGCCCGGCCGATCGCCGCCGTCGTCGGCACCCGCCACGCCTTCGCCCACCGCCCTTCGTGCTCCAGTCCCTGGACCAGGAGCCGGGCCACCTCCTCGTAGCCCTGCCCGAAGAACAGGCACATCGCCAGCACGAAGTAGACCACCACCCGCGCCGGAAGCAGCCGGTGCCGCTGCTCGACCCGACCGCACTCCGCGACCACCTCATCGACCAACTCGGGCGGGAAAGCCCGCGTCAGCACCCCCAATGCGATCCGATCCGACAACCGGTCAGCCACCGGCGACTTCACCTGTCCAGGACGTGGCACAACCCGCACAACGATCCAGACCCACCAAAGTCACCGGTATTGCAGCTAGCGCCCGAATTGGTAGGGGGCGCCCCTATTTTCCTGGAACTATCGGATCCGTGGCGACTCCCGATGGGGTAGCAGTTGGCGGATTGAGAATCTTTTGGCATTCTGCCTGGGCTTTCCTCACGCATTCACAGAATTTTCCCCTTAGGTTCTCCGGCTTTCCATCAATTTCCGACCTTGGTTCAATCGGCTCGCGAAGTTCCACTGATACCTTTAGTGCCGGAACCACCACGGCATGGCCGCACGCCGCAAATGACACAGAACTGGCGCTTCTTCCTAAGAATAGCAATCTTGGATCATAAAACTCGCCGGGCGGACTGCTCTCCTTGTCGAGCCACGTAGCATGAGCTGGCTCGGCGGAAATATCAATAATTGGGTAGGCGAAAAGCGAGTAAGGCTCCACCTCGTTGCCGTCCAGGGCGGATTTGATCCTGCTTTCGACAATTTCTGTCTGTGCATAGATGGCACCTCCGAGCAGGATTGCAACCACGATAAAGAACATTCCAGCCGTCATCCGTGGTCCGTTGTTTGCCGGTTCGCTAGGCTGCTCGTTCCTGGTTTCGCTGGCTTCGGATTGCTCGGGCTCGGCCTGGCCATCGATGGCTTTTGGCTGCTCGGTCTTGGCCTGGCCGGCCTCGGTTTCGCTGGCTTCGGACTGCTCGGTATTGGCCTGGTCGGCCTCGGTTTCGCTGGCTTCAGGCTGCTCGGGATCGGCCTGACCAATCGGCTTCACTCTTCTGGCCCAGAGTTCAACCATGCGCCCAATAATTACAGCTCCAGGCAGCGCAATACTCAATGGGGCGAGCGCCGGAAATGCTGAAAGGGAGGCGGCGGTTGCGACTCCGACTGCGGTGGCGCCTTGCTCGAATCGTCGAGTCGGACGGAGCTTTCGGTCGATCCATCGGATCGCCGCCGATCCCCCGATAAGGATAACCGAGACACCTACCATGACAAAGATGTAAGCCGCAGTCCTGCTGGCAATCCCTACGCGATCAAACCCCACCTCCTCTGGGCGGATGCCAATTTGCTCATAGAAATACACATATCCCGAATTCACTACGACGAATGAAACTCCGGCTAGTGCGGCAAGTAGCGGGATTTCGGCCTTGAAAATGCTAGCTGCGTGATCTTTTAGCCCTTTCGCCCTATGGGGCTTAGCGTCGTTTTCGGCTGGGGTGCTCACAAAGGGTCCTCTGGATGGTGCATGCCAAGACAGGTGAAAGTCAATTGTTCCCACCGTTTGCGGCAGATAACTCTTCTGCCTCAAAATTCCCCTAGTCGGCCGACTGGTTATAGTCCGAATCGCCGTCCGCCTCGACGTAGCGTGTGGAAACCGTGTATCTGACCCCATCGCCGCGGGCCCGGGGCTGTGGGGCCGCCGAAATGCCGGCCGATGCAGGGAGAAGTCTGGGAGAAGATCTTGACCGTATGGCCCGCTGGGGGCTCTCCAGCCCTTACATAGGCCCGGTGTGTTGAGCCACTTCTGGAGCGCCTTCGTGAGGGAGATTGTCAGGGTTGGCGTACACGCCGTACGGGACGGCCTTGCCCAGTGCCGGGTCGGGGAAGCCCTGGGTCCTGACCTCGACGGGCCGTGTCATCGGCGCGATGCCGAGCGTGTGAGTGCTCGGGCTGATGGCGATCTGGCCGAGGCCGAAGAGGCCGTGCGTGTCAGGGTGAGGCGGGAGACCCCCGTCAGGGTGGTGCTTCCCGTTTTGCCGTGTAGCTGTAGAGGTGGGCCGCCTCAAGCGCGAAGGCTGGCATTCTGACATCAGTAGCTGACATCAACGGCACCAGATCTCGGCGGTCACCTGTGGTCGGCTGAGGAGCGACGACTAGCCCCGTTGCTGGCATCGTCCTGTTTGCCGCGTTGCCTGGTCGAACTTACAAGGCGGATGTCGGCGGCCTTCTTCGTGCCAGGTCAGCTCGCGTCCACCATTGGAGATGGGTAGGAGCGCGGCAGGCCATCCGGGTGACCACAACCGCTGACAACAACGGCGGCGCATGCCGGCCGATGGCGGTAGGCACCTCGGATGTGCAGCCGGGCTGGCCTCGGGGCGCCGCGGCGCCCTGAGGAGGGCTGCTGTATTGCCGAGGGAGGCGAGGATGCGCCTGGGGGTCAAGGGGTCGCAGGTTCAAATCCTGTCGTCCCGACAGTGGTCAGAGGGCTGGAGACACGAGTCTCCGGCCTTTTGACATCCAGGCGTCCAGGTCGGCGGCGCGGTTCGCGGCCAGCATCCAGCCCCGGTTGACGTCCCAGGACTGGGAGCGGAGGTTGTTCAGTCCCAGGGCCTTGTTCGCACGCACGCCGTCCTCGACCGTGGCGTGCGAACGGTGCAGAACGTCGAGGAACTGGGCCTGATGGGAGCCGGCAATGCCCCACAGGTGACGGACGTTGCTGGCCGCGATCGAATAGCGCCAGCCCGTCTTCTTCTCGAACGCCGTCAGGTTGGCCAGCTGGCGGCGCGAGGGGCGGAGAGGTCGGACCGTCAGCGGCATCCGATCAGGCCAGCCTGTCCGGGTGTTGAGCCGGTTCAGCTCGGCGACGTGCACGTCACCGCGGACGCTCCCGTCCTGGTTCAGGGTGTCCTTCCAGACTGACTCGGGCAGCAGCGTAGATGACCATGGCTGCACGTCAGGGGACTCTATCGGCCAGGGTCTCGGCAAAGTGGCGTGATGCCCGTTTTGATCAGGTGAGACCGAGGAGCGCGAGTGGCCGCTTCGGGTCGCGGGCGTTGCGTCGCAGGGCGGTGGCGATGCCGTGGACACCTGCGATGCGGAGGGCGCCGATGGTCGGGTTGCGCCAGGTGGCCATCGCTCGGGGCGCGTTGCCGGTGCGGAGTTGGGAGGCGTCCTCGGCGAAGGTGACATCGCGGATGTGATGCAGGGCCTCGATGGACCAGTGGCCGCGGATCAGGGCGGCAAGCTGTGTGGGGGTGGCCCGGTCGGCGGGCAGGCTGGTGACCGCGTAGATCGTCTTGATGGTGATCTTCCCGGTCCTGCGGTTCACGCGCCGGCGTTTGAGCTGGATCGCCTGGCGGGCGTGCGGGAAGAGCAGGTTGTTCACGGTGGCCACCTTGATCCGGCGGGTCTCGCCCCGCCCGTGCCCGGTCTCCCGGGTGCGCCCCTGCAAGGGGATCGCATGCCAGGGGAGGGACTTGAGCTGTTTTCGGAGCTTCTTCTGGTTGCCCTTGGCGATCACGATGTAGTGCGCGGACCGGCCGGTGACCAGATAGTCGGCGTGCTCGCGCTGGGTGTGCATCGCGTCGCTGGTCACCACGGTGCCGGCGAGGCCGGCGACGGTGTCGAGCAGGGGCTGGAAGCAGGTGATCTCGTTCGTCTTCTCGCCGACGTCCAACTGGGCGAGGACACTGCTCGTGGTGTGGTCGAGGGCGGCGAGCAGATGGATCCTCCGGCCGCTCGCCCGGGCGGCGCCGCGCAGGCTCTTGCCGTCCACCGCGACCGCCCGCAGGTCCTTGGCCTGAAGGCTTGGCGGTTGGCGGTCGGCGAGCCAGCGGCCCACTGCTCGATCGAGTGCGTCACCGTCGATCCCGGCCAGGACCCGGCGGATGGTCGCTTCACCGGGTGCCGGATGGCGTCCGGTGAGTGGATCGCGCCGGGCGCCGAGTAGACCGAGGACTTCGGGCGGAGCGTCGGCGGCCCACTCGCTGATCGCCAGCAGCGAGGTCGCTCCGGCCAGCACGGCGGTGGCGGCGAGCGCGAGCACGTACGCCAAGGCGTGGCGCACCCCACGGGGATCACGGGGGTCGGGCACCTCGGCGAGTCGTTCCAGCAGGCCAGGGCGCTCTCCTGCCCCGGTCGGCGGATGGTCGCGGAGCTGGTCAAGGGCAGGCGGGATCAGAGATGATGCAGCGGCAGGCACGGTCTTCCAGCGGGATCACGGGGCGTAGAGAACTCCATGATCTTGGAAGTCCGTGCCTGCTTCACGTCCGGACCGGCCCACCCCGCCGCAGACCGTGACCAAGCGGACGATTCGTCACTTTGCCGAGACCCTGCTCTATCGGCAGGTAAGTTGGCGAGGTTCCCAAGCTCAGAATGCGCCCAGCTGCTTGGCTTTCATTATTGAAACTCCATCACCCGCGTGGGTTAGTGTCTGCGTGCAGCGCTCAGGACGGTGGCCTAGGTTGAAGGTATGAGCGGTCAGGAGCCCACGGATGAGTTGCAGGTCTTGCGAGTAGTGGCTGATTTCTTCCGCAAGGAAGGAAGGGGCTACTACCCGAACGTTGGGGACGTAGCCCGAGCGACAGGAAAATCCGACGAAGATGTTGCCCGCATCATCGGCTCTCTGGAGGCCCAAGAGCTGATCACGGCGCATCGTCTGAAGCCGGGAAGCATCATGATCACGAGTGTGACCCGCCAGGGCATGGACTCCGTAGGCTCGTGACTCGGGCCGTAGGGCCCAGGGCGTGCCACAGCCGTGCCAGATTGGGCGGGTACGTGGCGGTGAATAGCGTCGCTGGCGGCGCGGGCCTGCGGGGAGCGACCAGCCTGGGCTATGCGCAGGTCAGAGCAGTGCCCCACGCTAATCCTTGTGAAGCAGGTCCAGCCCTGGGCCGTCTGTGGGCCGTGCGAGGTCGACTGCGGCGGACCATTGCCGACAGGTGCCGACGGCTCGCAGCAGGTCAGAGCCGGTCGCCCAGGCAGCGCCGCAGCTCGGTATGGAGCATCGTCAGTTCCTGCGCAACAAGCGCCAGGAGTGGGAGGAGTACCGCTCCGAGGTCACCCCGTTCGAGCTGCGGAAGAACCTCCAGGTGCTGTAACCGCAGGTCAGGGCGGTATAGAAACGCAAGCCCATCGGGCCGACGGATGCGATCCGCCGGCCCGATGGGCGTTTCCAGGGCGTTTGCTCCTCCTGGGCCGTCTCCGGGCCCCGAGACCGTTCTGTTCGGCCCGGCGGGGTCCGCCATCTGCGGGGGAGTGGGTGCCGGGGTCGGGGCTCCGGCTTACTTTCGACGTAGCTCGGTTCCCATGACCCATACACACCGGAGTCCGGTATGGCTGACTACGAGGTGCACGCGCAGGCCGCGAGCGACATCCTGGCGCGGACCAAGATCACTGGAATCAACGCCACCAACGAGCTTCGCGCGCAGGTCGCGCAGGTCGAGGCGTTGCTGGCGCTCGCCGCCGCCATCGCGGGCCGACATGCGGCAGCGGCCCCGCAACCGCCGCAGTACCCGCCCCGCATGGCCGACTGACCCCGCGTGTCGGTGCCCGGCCCACGGGGATCCTCGGGTCTCCGGGGGGCTGGGGGCCTGGGGACCGTGGGCCGGGCGGGCCGGGCTGATGGGGTGTCGGCGCTGGTGGGGGAGGGTTCGAACGGTCGGGCCGGGAGTGGTGGCGTCGATATGATCGTCCCTGGTTCGAACAGGCTCGGGGGCGGGGAATGCGCGTGCGGGGACTGGCGTGGGCGGTCGTGGCGACTGCCGGGCTGGTGGCGGTGACGGGGTGTCGGACGGACGGGGAGGGCGCGGCGGACGTCGGGCGGCCGGCGCCGCGGACCGCTGTCCCGGCGCCGGCTGCGTGCGCACCGTCGCCGGCCGCCGACGCGACGGAGGAACCGGCCGCGGAGACGGCGGCCGGCACCGTGGCGGAGACCGCGCCGGAGGAGGTCCGCTGCCTGCCGGGGGTGGCCCACGGCACGGTGCTCGTCCAGCCCTCGCAGGCCGGGCTGCCCCGCCGTTCGCTGATGGTGAGCGTGGTGGCGGGCGCCGACCAGGCGCAGACCTCGGAGCTCTGCCGCAGGCTCACCGAACTCGGTTACGGCCCGGGCGGCCGGCACGGGATGGAGCTGCTGAGCGTCGCCGGGCGCGGGTCCGCGGGGACCTATCTGTCGAGCTCGGGGACGTCCGGACGGGCCTGCCTGCAGGTGGCGTGAACCGCCGGGGCGCCGGGGCGACGCCGGTCAGGGTGCGTCGGGCAGGCCGCCGGGCGCCGGGCGCTGGATCATCACCAGGTCGGACTCCAGCCTGGCCGGGGTGCTGCCGGGCGGGCGCGAGTGGAAGGCGCCGTCGTTGACCGAGAGGTTGAGGATCGGGTAGGCGGCGAAGTCGGGGCCGACGCCGGTGTGGTCGGCGAAGGCGGCGGTGAGCCGGTTGCGGTCGGTGCCGATGTACCAGGTGGTGTTGTCGGCGCCGAAGCGGGCGCCGATGTAGATCCACTTGCCGGCGCCGACGTACGGCGCGGTGAAGACGGTGTCGCCGCTGCGGACGTGGTTGACGAACTCGATGTTCTCGGGGCGGTCGGCGTGCCATTCGAAGACGTCGACCTCGTTGTGGCCGTCCCGCCAGGTCCACAGGGCCGGCCAGGTGCCGGTGTAGGCCTGGGGCAGGCGCATGTGGGCGAGCAGGAAGTCCCCGGTGCGGACCTGGGCGCCGTTGCCGCCGGAGCTGCAGGAGTCGCCGGTGGTGAGCAGGCCGGTGTTCCAGGCGCCGTCCGGCCGCCGGGTGGCGGTGATGACGAGGTGGCCGGAGGCGGTCGACAGCGCCGAGGTGGTGAGCCGGTCGAGCTTCCAGGCGTTCGGGTTGTCGCTGCTGTCGGTGCACCTGGAGTAGGCGGCGGTCTGCCAGCCCCAGGTGCGCCCCGGACCGACGTCCAGGGTGGCGAAGGTGTCCATGAACACGATGCGGCTCCGGGCGGGGACGGCCCGGTGGGCCGCGGTGGTGCCGGGGGCTGCGGCGAGCGCGGCGGCCAGCAGCAGGTTGAGCGGGTGCATGTCTCTCCTCGGACCGGGGGCCGTCCGGATGGCGGCCGCGCTCCGGTGGGTTTCACGATGCGTGGTCGGCGCGGCGGATGCCCGTATCCAGAGCTGACCGGATGAATTGACGGAGAGTCGCGGCGACTGCACTGTGTGATGAGCTGACAGTCGACGAGCGCATGGTAAATCTGACTCATCCACCGGCCGGCACCATCTCCCCGGTCGGCCGGAGCCGTCGGGCGAGATCCGTCCACGGACGAAGGGAACAGGAGGCAGAGGGAATGTACGGACTTGCCCACACCGGTGTCGCCTCACTCGCCATGCTGGCCATCGGGGGTGCGACGACCGCGGTCGGCGCGGCCGTGAAGTGGTTCGCGCGGCGGTGACGAATTCCGTCACCGTGCTGATTCCGGCACACAACGAGGCGGATTTCATCGCGACCGCGGTGAAATCCGCTTTTCGTCAGACCGTGCCGCCGCAGAAAGTCCTCGTCATTGCAGATTCGTGCACGGACGACACGGCGCGGATCGCCGCGGAATGCGGCGCCGACGTGATCGAGGTCGGCTTCGCCAGCAAGCCCCGGTCGCTCAACCACGCCCTGGAGCAGGTGGCGACCAGCCACGTGGCGCTCCTCGACGCCGACGGCTACTTCGCCTCCGAGCAGGTCTTCGAGACCTGCCTGCGGGTCATGGACGAGCGCGGCTACGGCGGTGTCTGCCTGTCCGTCACCCCGCACAGCAGCACCGGGCTCTTCCAGCGCTCCCGGGCCGTCGAGTGGGCCGCCGCGCACCGGGTCTCCCGCATCGTCGAGACCTGGCACGGCTGGGTCGCGGTGCTCTCCGGCTCGGCGGGCGTGTACCGGGCGGACGACCTGCGCGCGGTCGGCGGCTGGTCCACCGACAGCCTCTGCGAGGACGTCGAACTCGCCCTCAAGATGAACCGCCACGGACGCCCGGCCGGCTTCGTGCGCGGCGAGTTCGTCGCCGTCCGCGACCCGAGCGGCTGGCGCGAGTACTGGGCGCAGACCCACCGCTGGGCCTCCGGCTGGGCCCAGGCCATCGACAAGCACAAGGGCCTGTTCTTCCGCAGCTGGGGCTTCACCAAGGTCTTCGGCGCGATGATGGTCGACAGCGTCCTGCTGGCCATGGGCTACGCCTCGCTGCTCTACCACCTGGCCACCGGCTTCACCGAGTTCGACGCGGTGCGCTGGTTCGGTTCGTGGTTCCTCGTCATGGTGGCGATCACCCTCACCACCGCCAGCCTGCAGCTCGGGGTCCGCCGGGCGCTCGCCTGCTACCCCGCCTACCTGCTGGTCGGCACCCTCGGCACCGCCTTCGCCCTCTGGGTGATGTTCCGCGAGTGGGTGCTCGGCCGGCACCTCGTCTCCTGGACGGGGCGCCAGCGCCGCCGCACCGTCGTCACCCCGATCCCCGACCGCCGCCGCCGCGCCCTCGGGCTGCTCGGCGCCGGCGCAGGCTGGGCCACCGCCCTGACCGGGACGCTGCGCGGCGACCCCGACCTCGCCGCCACCGGTATCGCCCTCGCCGTCGCGGTGCCGCTCGCGGCCCTCCCGTGGCGCCGGATCAGACGCACCCTGCTGCTCGCCTGAGCGGCACCCCCCCGGGCGCGGGAACGCACCCCTGCCCGGGTCACGGGCCGGACGGGCCGCCGTCGACCGCGGCCCGTAGGCTCGTAGACGCGCACCCGCCGTACGGGGCCGCGAACATCGGGAGGGGCGATGTCGGTGGAAGAACGGACCGGCGGCCGGACCAGCCGCCTGGAGGTCCGGCTGGTCAGGCGCGGCTTCGAGGACCCGGACACGGCCGTCAAACGCCTCGCCGAACCGGCGCTGACCGGCCTCGCCGACGACTCCCTGCTGCTGGACTCGCTCGGCTCCACCGCCGACCCCGACCTCGCCCTGCTCGGCCTCGCCCGACTCCTGGAGGCCCTCGACGAGCCGGAGCGGCACACCCTGCGCGACACCCTCACCACCGCCAAACCGCTGCGCGACCGGCTGCTCGCCGTCCTCGGCGCCTCCGCGGCCCTCGGCGACCACCTGGCCCGCCACCCCGAGGACTGGCACGCCCTGGTCACCTTCGAGCAGCACGACATCCACCCCGGCCCGGCCGAGTTCCGCCGCGCCCTCGGCGAGCGCGTGTGGGCCGCCGACCCGCACCGCCGCCCCGACGTGCTGCGCACCGCCTACCGCCGCTGCCTGCTCGCCATCGCCGCCCGCGACCTCACCGGCACCACCGACCTCCCGCAGGCCTCCGCCGAACTCGCCGACCTCGCCGGCGCCACCCTGCAGACCGCCCTGGACATCGCCTCCGTCGAGGACCCGGACGCCGCGGCCGCCTGCCGGCTCGCCGTGATCGGCATGGGCAAGTGCGGCGGCGGCGAGCTCAACTACGTCTCCGACGTGGACGTGATCTTCGTCGCCGAGCCGCGCGAGGAGACCGAGGAGCACCGCGCGGTGCAGGCCGCCACCCGGCTCGCCGCCCGGCTGATGCGGATCTGCTCCGACACCACCGGCGAGGGCGTCATCTGGCCGGTCGACGCCAACCTCCGCCCCGAGGGCCGCAACGGCCCGCTGGTGCGCACCCTCGCCAGCCACCTCGCCTACTACCAGCGCTGGGCCAAGACCTGGGAGTTCCAGGCCCTGCTCAAGGCCCGCCCGGTCGCCGGCGACGAGGAGCTCGGCGCCGCCTACACCGAGGCCATCGCCCCGCTGGTCTGGCAGGCCGCGGCCCGCGAGAACTTCGTCGCCGACGTCCAGCAGATGCGCCGCCGCGTCGTCGACTCCATCCCCGTCACCGAGCTCGACCGCCAGCTCAAGCTCGGCCCCGGCGGCCTGCGCGACGTCGAGTTCGCCGTCCAGCTGCTCCAGCTGGTGCACGGCCGCACCGACCCCTCGCTCCGCAGCGGCAACACCCTGCAGGCCCTGCAGGCCCTCAGCGCCGGCGGCTTCGTCGGCCGCGCCGACGCGGCGTCCCTCGACACCGCCTACCGCTTCCTGCGCTCGCTGGAGCACCGCATCCAGCTGCACAAGCTGCGCCGCACCCACCTCATGCCCACCGGCCAGGCCGACCAGCGCCGGCTCGCCCGCTCGCTCACCACCCTGATCAACGACGACACCCGGGCCGACCCGGTCGCCGCCCTGCAACGCGAGTGGAAGCGGCACACCGTCGAGGTCCGCCGGCTGCACGAGCGGCTCTTCTACCGGCCGCTGCTGGACGCGGTCGCGGAACTCCCCGCCGGCGCTGCCGGCCTGCGGCCCGACGCCGCCAAGGCCCGCCTGGAGGCCCTCGGCTACGCCGACCCGGCCGCCGCGCTGCGCCACCTGACGGCCCTCGCCGCCGGTGTCAGCCGCAAGGCCGCCATCCAGCGCACCCTTCTGCCGGTGCTGCTCGGCTGGTTCGCCGACTCCGCCGACCCGGACGCCGGACTGCTCAACTTCCGCCAGGTCTCCGACGCCCTCGGCCGCACGCCCTGGTACCTGCGGCTGCTGCGCGACGAGGGCGCCGCCGCCGAACAGCTCGCCCGGGTGCTCTCGGCCGGCCGGCTCGCGCCCGACCTGCTGCTGCGCGCCCCCGAGGCGGTCGCCATGCTCGGCGACCCGCAGGGCCTGCTGCCGCGCGGCCGGGCCGCCCTGGAGCAGGAGATCCTCGCCGCGGTCGGCCGGGCCGGGGACGCCGGGGCCGGCGTCGCGGCGGCCCGCGCCGTCCGCCGCCGCGAACTCTTCCGGACCTCCGCCGCCGATGTGCTCGGCCGCCTCGGCGACGACCCCGCCGAGGCCCTGGACACCGCCGCCGAGGCGCTCACCGCCCTCAACGCCGCCACCCTGCAGGGCGCCCTGCGCGCCTGCATCGCCGGCTGGGAGGCCCGCAACGGCGAACTGCCGACCCGGATCGCCGTGATCGCCATGGGCCGCTTCGGCGGCCACGAACTCGGCTACGGCTCGGACGCGGACGTCCTGCTCGTCCACGAACCGGTGCTGGAGGCCCTCGACGAGGACGCCGCCCGGGCCGCGCACGCCGTCTGCCACGAACTGCGCACCCTGCTCGCCGCCCCCTCCACCGAACCGCCGCTGCTGGTCGACGCCGACCTGCGGCCCGAGGGCCGCAACGGCCCGCTGGTGCGCACCCTCGCCTCGTACGCCGCCTACTACCGGCGCTGGTCGCACGTGTGGGAGAGCCAGGCACTGCTGCGCGCCGAACCGGTCGCCGGCGACGCCGACCTGGGGGAGCGATTCCGGGCGCTGATCGACCCGCTGCGCTACCCCGGTGGCGGCGTCCCGGAGCGCGACCTGACGGAGATCCGGCGGATCAAGGCCAGGATCGAGTCCGAGCGCCTCCCGCGCGGTGCCGACCCCACCACCCACACCAAGATCGGCCGGGGCGGCCTCGCCGACGTCGAATGGGTGGTGCAGCTCGTCCAGCTCCAGCACGGCCACGAACTGCCGGGGCTGCGCACCACCCGCACCCGCGCGGCGCTGGCGGAGGCCGCCCGGGCCGGGCTGGTCACGGACGAGGACGCGACGGTGCTGGACGCCGCCTGGGTGCTGGCCTCCAGGGTGCGCAGCGCGGTCATGCTGGTGCGCGGCCGGCCCGGGGACAGCTTCCCCGGCGACGCCCGGGAACTCTCCGGGGTGGCCCGCTACCTCGGCTACGGGGCCGGGCACTCCGGGGAGCTGGTGGACGACTACCGCCGCACCACCCGGCGGGCCCGCGCGGTGGTGGAGCGGCTGTTCTACGGTCCGTGACGGGCCGGTGACGGCCGCGGCCCGGCCGCGGGGCCGCGGTCAGTTGCGGCCGGCGCCGACCGGCGTCGTCCAGTGCACCGGCACGGTGACCGGCAGCTGTCGCCGCCCGCCCGGCACCCTGGGCAGCTGGTACGCCCAGACGTGGTAGATCAGCCGGGCGGCGAGGAAGCCGACCGCGAGGCAGGCCACGCCGCCGACGGCGTCCATCCAGAAGTGGTTGGCGGTCGAGACGATCACGACCAGGGTGGCCACCGGATAGGCCAGGCCGAGCGCCCGCACCCAGGTGCGGCGGGCCAGGAAGAAGATCGTCAGACCGCACCAGAGCGACCAGCCGATGTGCATCGAGGGCATCGCCGCGTACTGGTTGGAGACGTGCGCCGCCGGGCCGGAGGCCATCGACCCCCAGGTGTGGTGGGCGGCGACGGTGTCGACGAAGTTGCCGCCGGTCATCAGCCGGGGCGGTGCCAGCGGGAAGCAGTAGAAGCCCACCAGGGCGATGCCGGTGGTCACGAAGAGGACTGTCCGGGTGGCCGCGTAGCGGCCCGGATGCCTGCGGTAGAGCCAGACCAGCACGCCGATCGTCACGATGAAGTGCAGGGTCGCGTAGTAGTAGTTCATACCGACGATCAACCACTCGACCCGGTCGACGGTGTGGTTGACCGCCCGCTCTATGCCGACGCCGATGGCGCGCTCGAAGCGCCACACCCAGTCGGCGTGCCGCTGGGCGATCGAGGCCTGCTCCGGGACGGCGTTGCGGACCAGCGAGTACAGCCAGTAGCTGATGCCGATCAGCGCCAGCTCGAACCAGAGCCGGGGCCGGGCGGGGGAGCGCCGCTGCGAGCGGACCCGGGCGCGGAGCGCGGCGGAGCGCGTACGGGCGGCGCTGGTGGCTCCGTCCGGCAGCGAGACCCGATGGGTGTCCTCGCCCGGGACGGAACCGCCGGTGGTCGCCGCGCCGGCGCGGTCGGCGGCGGCTGCGTGGATCTCGGTCGGTTCCCCCATGGACGAGAAGTCTGCCAGACGTCCCGTGGCCGTCCGCTCATCCTCTGGTCGGGGATTCTTCACCGGCTGTCCCCCTGCGGTCGGAGGGGGAGTGAGCCTGGGGGGACGCATGCAATCCATTGTTGCGTGTGCGCATCACCGGGGTCGACCCCGGGGATCCCTCGCGAGCCGAAGAGCGCGCCGGTGCCGGGCCGGAAGGGCCGGAAGGGCCAGAACGGCCCGGTGGGCCTGATGGGCCCGGAGGCGAGTCACGAGAGGCGGGGTAGCCCGTCGGGTGCTGTCAGGCTCCGGACCGGGTCCTCCGGACCCGACGGGCGGCCATCCCCGTGCAACGTGCCCGGTATCCGGCGGTACTCCCCGGGCACGGATACGACTCTGCGGTCTCGGCAACGGTTCGGTCAAGAGGTTGGTTGCAACATTTTCAGCATCTTGCTGAAACATCTTGCAGCGCGCTAGCGTCCACGCCACCTCAACTCAATGACGAACGAGCCGCCCCAAGGGAGCCCGCTGTGGCCGATGTCCAGCCCCGCCGTTCTCGGAGCACCACCCCGTACCGCAGACCCCGCCGAGCAGCCGTCCTGCTGGCCGCGTCCCTGATCTCCGCCACCCTCGGTTCGGCTCCGCTGGCCGCCGCCGCGGCCCCGCCCGCCCCGCCCTCCGACGCCGCGCTCGCCGCCACCGCCGGCCGGCACGACCTCACGCGGGAGCAGTTCTACTTCGTCCTTCCCGACCGCTTCGCCAACGGAAACACCGCGAACGACACCGGGGGCATCACCGGCGGCCGCCTCGACAACGGCCTCGACCCCGCGGACAAGGGCTTCTACCACGGCGGCGACCTGCAGGGTCTGATCGACAAGCTGGACTACATCGAGGACCTCGGCACCACCGCCATCTGGATGGCGCCGATCTTCAAGAACAAGCCCGTCCAGGGCACCGGCGCCGACGCCTCGGCCGGCTACCACGGGTACTGGATCACCGACTTCACCCAGGTCGACCCGCACTTCGGCACCAACGACCAGCTCAAGGAGCTGATCCGCAAGGCGCACGCCAAGGGCATCAAGGTCTTCTTCGACGTCATCACCAACCACACCGCCGACGTCGTCGACTTCGCCGAGCACAGCTACGACTACCGCTCGGCCGGCGCCTATCCGACCCTGGACGCGGACGGCAACCCGGTCGACGAGACCGCCGTCGCCGACGCCGGCACCGCCTGGCCGAAGATCACCAAGGACTCGTTCCCCTACACCCCGGTGCTGCGCTCCCCGGCCGACGCGAACGCCAAGACCCCGTCCTGGCTGAACGACCCCTCGCTCTACCACAACCGCGGCAACTCGACCTTCGTCGGCGAGTCCTCCACCGAGGGCGACTTCTCCGGCCTGGACGACCTGGACACCCAGAACCCCAAGGTCGTCGACGGCATGAAGAAGATCTACCAGACCTGGGTCGCCGAGGCCGGCGTCGACGGCTTCCGGATCGACACCGTGAAGCACGTCAACATGGCGTTCTGGCAGAACTGGGCACCCGCGCTCAAGCAGTTCGCCGCCCAGCGCGGCAACAAGGACTTCTTCATGTTCGGCGAGGTCTACTCCGCCGACCCGTCCGTCACCGCGCCCTACGTCACCAAGGGCAAGCTGCAGGCCACCCTGGACTTCGCCTTCCAGGACGCGGCCCGCCGGTTCGTCTCGCAGAACGGCTCCGCCAAGTCCCTCGCCGAGCTGTACGCGCAGGACTACCGCTACACCACCGGCTCCACCGACGCCCACGAGCTGCCGACCTTCCTCGGCAACCACGACATGGGCCGCTTCGGCAGCTTCCTGCAGAGCGACAACCCGGGCGCGAGCCAGGATCTGCTGCTCAAGAAGGACCTGCTCGCCAACGAGCTGCAGTTCCTCACCCGCGGCCAGCCGGTCGTCTACTACGGCGACGAGCAGGGCTTCACCGGCGCTGGCGGCGACAAGGACGCCCGGCAGGACATGTTCGCGTCCAAGACCCCCTCGTACAACGCCGACAACGTGATCGGCGGCTCCAAGGGCTCCGCCGACCGCTACGGCAAGCACGGCGCGCTGTACGAGGGCATCTCCGACCTCGCCTCGCTGCGCGAGGCCTACCCGGCGCTCGCCGACGGAGCCCAGATCGAGCGGTACGCCGCCGACGGGCCCGGCGTGTACGCCTTCTCCCGGATCGACGCCAGGCAGCAGGTCGAGTACCTGGTCGCGGTGAACAACTCCGCCGAGCCGAAGACCGTCGCCCTGGACACCTACTCGGCCGGCATGGACTTCCGCCCGGTCTACCCGGCCGCCGGCCCCAAGGCCACCACCGGCGCCGACCGGAAGCTCACCGTCACCGTCCCGCCGATGTCCTCGGTGGTCTGGAAGGCGGCCGGCAAGCTCGCCAAGCCCGCCGCCGGCCCGCAGATCACCCTGCAGGCGCCCGCCGACGGCGCCACCGGCACCGTCACCGTCGGCGCCCAGGTGCCCGGCGGCGGCTTCGACCGGGTCACCTTCGCCGCGCAGGTCGGCACCGGCCCCTGGCAGGTCCTCGGCACCGCCGACAACGGCAGCTTCAAGGTCACCCAGGACGTCTCCGCGGCCGCCCCCGGCACCGTCGTCCGCTACAAGGCCGTCGTCCAGGACTCGGCCGGCCGCCTCGCCTCCACCACCGGCTCCTTCACCACCGGCGCCCCGGTGCCGCAGCAGGCCCCGAGCGCCACCTCCCGCCCCTACGCGGTCGTCCACTACCAGCGCAGGAACGGCGACTACGACGGCTGGAACCTCTACGCCTGGGGCGACCTCGCCGACGGCGAGTCCACCACCTGGCCGGCCGGGCACGGCTTCGTCGGCCGGGACGCCTACGGCGCCTTCGCCTACGTGAAGCTGAAGACCGGCGCCTCCGACGTCGGCTTCGTCGTGGAGAACAACGGCACCAAGGACGTCGACACCGACCGCCACATCGACCTCGGCACCACCGGCGAGGTGTGGATCAAGGAGGGCGACCCGACCGTCCGCACCGCAGACCCCGACGCGGCGGTGCCGGTGAAGGAGAACACCGCGGTCATCCACTACCACCGCGCGGACGGCAACTACGACGGCTGGGGCCTGCACGACTGGACGGGCGCCGCCACCCCCACCGACTGGGGCAGCCCGCTGATGCCCGCCCGCAAGGACGCCTACGGCGCGGTCTTCGAGGTGCCGCTGGCCCCGGGCGCGACCAGCCTCAGCTACATCATCCACAACGGCAACGACAAGGACCTCCCGCAGGACCAGTCCCTGAACTTCGCCACCAGCGGGCGGGAGATCTGGGTCCTGGGCGGCCAGGAGGGCTACCTGCTGCCGCAGGCCTCCGGCAGCTCCTCGCAGGTCGACCTGACCTCCGCGCGCGCCCAGTGGATCGACGCCAGGACGGTGGTCGTCCCGGCCAACTACGGCGCCGCCGACACCGCCCTGAACGGCGGCACCAGCGCCCAGCTGATCTACGACCCGGCCGGCGGCATCACCGCCGACAAGGGCGTGCTCAGCAAGCCCGGCCAGTGGATCCGGCTCAACCCCGGCACCCTGACCGCCGCGCAGAAGGCCGCCTTCCCCCACCTGGCCGGCTACCGCGCCTTCACCGTCGACAGCCGCGACACGGGCCGGATCACCCAGGCCCTGCGCAGCCAGCTGCTCTTCACCGAGCACCTGCCGAGCGGCGCCGCCGTCGCCGCCACCGGCGTCCAGATCCCCGGTGTGCTCGACGACCTGTACGCCGCGAAGGCCGCCCAGGCCCAGCTCGGCCCGGTCTACAGCGGCCGCAAGGAGAGCGGCTGGTTCGGCGACGACAACCGCAAGGTCACCCTGTCGCTGTGGGCGCCGACCGCCACCGAGGTCGCCGTCCAGCTCTTCGACAAGGCCACCGGCGGCACCGCGAAGGCCGTGCCGCTCAAGCGGGACGACGCCACCGGTGTCTGGTCGCTCACCCGCGACCACGACGATCTGGACGGCAAGTACTACACCTTCCAGGTCAAGGTCTGGGCCCCCAGCGTGCAGCAGACGGTCACCAACACCGTCACCGACCCGTACGCCGTCGCGCTCTCCACCGACTCCAAGCGCAGCCTGGTCGCCGACCTCTCCGCGCAGAGCACCAAGCCCAAGGGCTGGGACCGGCACCGCAGCCCGGAGGCGATCCCGGCCGCCAAGCAGCAGATCCAGGAACTGCACGTCCGCGACTTCTCCAGCGCCGACACCACCGTGCCGGCCGACGAGCGCGGCACCTACCTGGCGTTCACGCAGTCCACGTCGGCCGGCATGCGGCACCTGCGCGACCTCGCCAAGGCCGGCGTCACCACGATCCACCTGCTGCCGACCTTCGACATCGCCACCATCCGCGAGAACCGGGCCGACCAGAAGCTGCCCGCCTGCGACCTCGCCGCACTCGCCGCCGACAGCGACAAGCAGCAGGAGTGCGTCGCCGCCGTCCAGGCCGACGACGCCTACAACTGGGGCTACGACCCGCTGCACTACACGGTGCCCGAGGGCTCCTACGCCACCGACCCCAACGGCACCGCCCGCACCGTGCAGTTCCGCGAGATGGTGCAGGCCATGCACGACGCCGGCCTGCGGGTCGTCCTCGACGTGGTCTACAACCACACCGCCGCCGCCGGCCAGGACGAGCACTCGGTGCTCGACAAGGTCGTCCCCGGCTACTACCAGCGGCTCTCCGACACCGGCAAGGTCACCACGGACAGCTGCTGCGCCGACACCGCGCCCGAGCACGCCATGATGAACAAGCTGGTCGTCGACTCGGTCGTCACCTGGGCCCGGCAGTACCGCGTCGACGGCTTCCGCTTCGACCTGATGGGCATCGACCCGAAGTCGACCATGCTGGACGTGCAGTCCGCGCTGCGCGGCCTGACCCCGCAGAAGGACGGCGTCGACGGGAAGAACATCTTCCTGTACGGCGAGGGCTGGAACTTCGGCGTGGTCGCCAACGACGCCCGCTTCGTCCAGGCCACCCAGACCAACATGGCCGGCACCGGCATCGCCACCTTCAACGACCGGATCCGCGACGCCGCCCGCGGCGGCAACTTCATGCTCTCCTCGGCGCCCCAGCAGGGCTTCGCGTCCGGCCTGTTCACCGACCCCAACGGCTCGGCGGCCAACGGGACCCCGGCCGAGCAGAAGGCCCGCCTGTTGCACCAGATGGACCAGGTCAAGGTCGGCCTCACCGGCAACCTGGCCGGCTACTCCTTCACCGACAGCAGCGGAAAGACCGTCACCGGCAAGGCCGTCGACTACAACGGCGCCCCCACCGGCTACGCCGCACAGCCCGGCGAGGCCGTCGAGTACCTCGACGCGCACGACAACGCCGACCTGTTCGACGCCCTCGCCTACAAGCTGCCCGTCGGCACCTCGCCCGCCGACCGGGCCCGGATGCAGGCGCTCGGCCTGTCGCTCACCGCGCTGAGCCAGGGCCCGGGCTTCGCCCAGGCCGGCAGCGACCTGCTGCGCTCCAAGTCGCTGGACGCCAACGCCTTCGACTCCGGCGACTGGTTCAACGCCATCCACTGGGACTGCACCCAGGGCAACGGCTGGGGCCGCGGCCTGCCGATGGCCGCCGACAACAAGTCGATGTGGCCGACCGCCAAGTCGCTGCTGGCCGACCCGAAGCTCGCCGTCGGCTGCAACGAGACCAACGCCTCGACCTCGATGTACCAGCAGTTCCTGCGGATCCGGCAGTCCTCGTCGCTGTTCGCCCTGACCACCGCCGCCGACGTGCAGAAGCGGCTGTCCTTCCCGCTCTCCGGCACCGCCGGCGAGGCCCCCGGTGTGATCACCATGCACCTGGACGGCACCGGCCTGCGCGGCGCCGAGAAGGGCATCACCGTGGTCTTCAACGCCACGCCCACCGCCCAGCAGCAGACCCTGGCCGCCCTCCGGGGCACCGGCCAGGCGCTGCACCGGGTGCAGGCCGGCGGCGCGGACCCGGTGGTGAAGCAGTCCGCCTTCGACCCGGCCACCGGCACCTTCACGGTGCCGGCCCGGACCGTGGCGGTGTTCGTCCAGCACTGACGGAACGTCCGTAGGCAGAAGGGGCTCCGCGACCATGCGGGGCCCCTTCCGCATTGGCCGAAAACCGCCCTACGGCGACGGGATGGCGCATCGGGACCGCTGCCGGACGACGGGTTCGCACACCCACCGGCCCGGTCACCGGGCCGGTCGGAGCCAATGAGACCGATTGTCAGCCGGTCGCCGGCGCGGCGGAGGTCCGCCGAGCCGTTCGAGGCGACTTCCCGTCAGGCGTTAACGCCCGTTGGCGTTTCCTGGCCATCTTGGTGGCATGCATCTGTCACTCTCAGGTCGTTTGCTGCCACGATTCCTCCGGCCGCAAGCGGGCTGGACCCCAACCCCCCGGTGCGGCCGCACCAACGACATGTAAAGCGCCTCCGTAACACCTGCACGGCCCCCACTTGCACCGCACCCGTGCCGCGCACCCACCGGCCGGGCCCCCGCTGCGCCGCAACCCCGCGGCCCAGGTTCTCTCCACCGCTCGTGACCCCGCGACCGGTCGGAAAAGGAGTCCGCATGTCCCGCTACACCCCTGCCCGGGTGAGTATGGCCGCGCTGGCGGCCACCACTGCACTGCTGGTGACCGGTATCCCGGTCGTGGCGAACGCCGCCCCCTCCGCCCCCTCGGCCGTGGCCCCGCAGGCGGCGCTCAACCGCGCCCAGCTGCTCTCCGACGCCGGCCAGCGCAGCGCCGCCGTCGCCCAGACGCTCGGCCTCGGCGCGCAGGAGAAGCTCGTCGCCAAGGACGCGATCGTGGACGCGGACGGCAGCCGCCACCTGCGGTACGAGCGCACCTACGCCGGACTCCCGGTCCTCGGCGGCGACCTGGTCGTGCACCAGAGCGCGGCCGGCGTGACCAAGAGCGTGGACAAGGCCACCCAGGCCGCCCTGACCGGCGTGAACACCACGCCCAAGCTGGCCGCGCCGAAGGCCCAGGCCACCGCGCTGGCCGCCGAGTCGGGCTCCGCCCTGGACACCGCCCCGCGGCTGGTCGTCTGGGCCGCCGACGGCTCCCCGCGCCTCGCCTGGGAGACCGTCGTCTCCGGCACCGAGTCGGACGGCACCCCGAGCCGGATGCACGTCGTCACCGACGCCTCCACCGGCAACGTGATCCAGAAGTTCGAGGGCATCAAGACCGGTACCGGCACCGGTGTCTTCGTCGGCAACGTCACCATCGGCACCACGCTGTCCGGTTCGACGTACCAGATGAAGGACGCCGCCCGCGGCAACGGCTACACCACCAACCTGAACCACGGCACCTCCGGCACCGGCACCCTCTACAGCAAGTCCACCGACACCTGGGGCAACGGCCAGGCCTCCAACGGCGAGTCCGCCGCGGTCGACGCCCACTACGGCGTCGCGGCCACCTGGGACTACTTCAAGAACATCCACGGCCGCAACGGCATCAAGAACGACGGCGTCGGCGCCTACAGCCGCGTGCACTACGGCAACAACTACGTGAACGCGTTCTGGGACGACGGCTGCTTCTGCATGACCTACGGCGACGGCTCGGGCAACAACGCCCCGCTGACCGAACTCGACGTGGCCGGCCACGAGATGAGCCACGGCGTCACCGCCAACACCGCCAACCTCAACTACTCCGGCGAGTCGGGCGGCCTCAACGAGGCCACCTCCGACATCTTCGGCAGCATGGTCGAGTTCTACGCCAACATCCCGTCGGACAACCCCGACTACCTCATCGGCGAGCTCATCAACATCAACGGCGACGGCACGCCGCTGCGCTACATGGACAAGCCCTCCAAGGACGGCAGCTCGGCCGACTCCTGGTACTCGGGCGTCGGCAACCTGGACGTCCACTACTCGTCCGGTGTCGCCAACCACTTCTTCTACCTGCTGTCCGAGGGCAGCGGCGCCAAGGTCATCAACGGCGTCAGCTACAACTCGCCCACGGTCAACAACATCGCCGTCACCGGCATCACCCGGGACAAGGCCGCGAAGATCTGGTACCGCGCGCTGAGCGTCTACATGACCTCGACCACCAACTACGCGGCCGCCCGCACCGCCACCCTCAACGCCGCCACCGACCTGTACGGCAACGGCAGCGCCGAGTACAACGCGGTCGCCACCGCCTGGGCCGCCGTCAACGTCGGCTCGCTGCCCAGCGGCACGGTCACCGTGACCAACCCGGGCAACCAGAGCACCAAGGTCAACAACAGCGCCAGCCTGCAGATCCAGGCCAGCGGCGGCACCGCCCCGCTGACCTTCAGCGCCACCGGCCTGCCCACCGGCCTGTCGATCAGCAGCTCCGGCCTGATCAGCGGCACCGCGACCACCGCGGGCACGTACAACGTGACGGTGGCCGCCAAGGACGCCGCCAACAAGACCGGCACCACCAGCTTCACCTGGACGGTCAGCACCACCGGCGGCAACTGCACCCCGGCGCAGCTGCTCGGCAACGCCGGCTTCGAGTCCGGCAACACCACCTGGACCTCCACCAGCGGTGTCGTCGACAACTCCGCCTCCCAGGCCTCGCACAGCGGCTCCTGGAAGGCCTGGCTGGACGGCTACGGCTCCAGCCACACCGACAGCCTCTCGCAGACGGTGACCATCCCGGCCAACTGCGCGGCCACCCTGAGCTACTGGCTGCACATCGACACGGCGGAGACCACCACCTCCACCGCGTACGACAAGCTGACCGTCACGGTCAACGGCACCACCGTCGCCTCGTACTCGAACCTCAACAAGGCGACCGGCTACAGCCAGAAGACGATCGACCTGTCGGCCTACGCCGGCCAGACCGTCACCCTGAAGTTCAACGGAGTGGAGGACTCCTCGCTGCAGACCAGCTTCGTGATCGACGACACCTCGATCCAGACCAGCTGAGTCTGATCCGGCAGTGAGCGAGGGCCCGGCGGCCACGGCCGCCGGGCCCTCGCGCGTCCCCGCCCCGATCTCGCGGTGTGAGACTCCGGAAACCCCGACGCAACACGAAACACCGCGGAAACACGGGCGTCCGCGACGGGAAATACGCCGCGGACAGACTCTCCCGACCGGCGCGCCCCCCACCACCCGCAGGCGCGTTGCACGGGAAGGTTCCGCATGCTGCTCGCTGACTCCACGGCCGGCCTCGACACCGGCGACACCGCCTGGCTGCTGGCCAGCACCGCGCTCGTCCTGCTGATGACCCCGGGACTGGCCCTGTTCTACGGCGGCATGGTCCGCACCAAGAGCGTGCTCAACATGATCATGATGAGTTTCGTGTCGATCGCCGTCGTGACGGTGGTCTGGCTGGTGGCCGGCTACTCCCTCGCCTTCGGCCCGGACGCCGGCGGCTGGGGCCTGATCGGCGGCCTCGACCATCTCGGCATGGCCGGCATCACCCCGGGCAGCCTCACCGGCCATGTGCCGACCCTGCTCTTCGCGACCTTCCAGCTCACCTTCGCGATCATCACGGCGGCGCTGATCAGCGGCGCCGTCGCCGACCGCACCCGGTTCGGCGCCTGGGTGGCCTTCACCGCCGCCTGGACCCTGCTGGTCTACGTGCCGGTCGCACACTGGGTCTTCTCGCCCCACGGCTGGGTGCTGGCGAAGCTCGGCGCACTGGACTACGCCGGCGGCACCGTGGTCGAGGTCAACTCCGGTGCCAGCGGCCTCGCCCTGGCCCTGCTGCTCGGCCCGCGCCTGGGCTTCCGCAAGGAGGCCATGCGGCCGCACAACCTGCCGCTGGTGCTGCTGGGCGCCGGCCTGCTCTGGTTCGGCTGGTTCGGCTTCAACGCGGGCTCCGCGCTCGGCGCCAACGGCACCGCCGCGGCCGTCCTGCTCAACACCCAGGCGGCCGGCTGCACCGGCCTGCTGGGCTGGCTGCTGGTGGAGAAGCGCCGCGACGGCCACGCCACCACGCTCGGCGCCGCCTCCGGCGCGGTGGCCGGACTGGTCGCGATCACCCCCTCCTGCGGCAGCGTCGACCTGCTGGGCGCCCTGGCGATCGGCCTGGCCGCCGGCGTGGTCTGCTCCTACGCGGTGAGCTGGAAGTTCCGCTTCGGCTACGACGACTCCCTGGACGTGGTGGGCGTCCACCTGGTGGCCGGCGTCATCGGCACGGTGCTGATCGGCGTCTTCGCCTCCGCCGTGATGACCGGAGGCCCGGTCGGACTGCTGCACGGCGGCCTCACCCTGATCGGCAGGCAGCTGCTCGCGGTGCTGGCGGTGGGCGCGTACGCCTTCGCCGCCACCTACGGCATCGGGAAGGCGATCGACCGCCTGATGGGCCTGCGCGCCTCCGCCGAGCACGAACTGACCGGCCTGGACCTCGCCGTGCACGCCGAGACGGCGTACGATCACGGCGTCCTGGGCCACGGCACGACGGCCCACGCCACCGTGCTGGCACAGCACCCGTCCGACAAGGCCGCCACCGTATGAAGCTGATCACCGCCATCGTCAAGCCGTTCAAGCTGGACGAGGTCAAGACCGCGCTCCAGGAGCGCGGGGTGCACGGGCTCACGGTCACCGAGGCGAGCGGCTACGGGCGCCAGCACGGCCACACCGAGGTCTACCGCGGCGCCGAGTACCGGATCGACCTGGTGCCCAAGGTGCGGATCGAGGTCGTCGTCGAGGACGAGGACGCCGAGGACGTGATGGAGACCATCGTCGCCGCCGCCCGCACCGGCAAGATCGGCGACGGCAAGGTCTGGTGCGTGCCGGTGGACGGCATCGTCCGCGTCCGGACCGGCGAGCGCGGGCCGGACGCGGTCTGACCCCGCCCGGCCCGGCGCTCAGCGCTGCGCGGCGGCGGCCCGGTTGGCGCCGTCCCTGGCGATGTCCACCGCGACCCGGGTGTCCCAGAGCGGCGAGCGCACGACCTGCTTCCAGAAGTCCGCGGTCTTCGGCGGCTCCTCCCGGGTCCTGGTGAACTTCATGGTGGAGCCCTCGCCGCTCACGACGCCGTCGTGGAGGAGCAGTTCGACGGTGATGCCGTCCGGCCGCTGCAGCAGGTAGCGCTGGCCGCCGCCCTGGATGGGCTCGGTGGCGAGCCGGTACCCCTCGGGCGTGCGGCTGCACCGCTCGCGCGGCAGGCCTCCGAAGCTCTCCGTGTTGGGGCAGTCGCCGTCGGTGGGAACGGTGGCCCGCACCAGCGTGATGTCGACGGTGACCGGAACGTGGTCGCCGAGGTCCATGTCGGCGCGGGCCATCAGCAGGCCGCCGCCCGTGGAGGAGCCGCCGCCCGAGTAGGCGCTGAGCCGGGCCGAGTCCGGCAGCAGCGCGGCGAAGATGCCGAGCATGCCCGCCGGGGTGGTGGCGACCTTGCCGTTCACCGGGGGGTCGGTCGGGCCGAGGACGCCCAGGGCGGTCGAGCTTGCGACCGGGCCCGCGGGTGCCTGGCCGTGCGGGGCGCCGTCGGGGCCGAACGCGGCCACCCCGCCGGTGAGCAGGGCCACCGCGGCGACCGCTCCGAGCGCCTGGGTGATCCGCCGGCGGCGGCGCAGCCTGCGGCCGCGGGTGGCGGCCTCGGCGACGATGGTCTGAACGGGGACGTGGATGTGTTCGGCGCCCGCGCCGAGCAGCCTGCTGAGGTCGTCTTCGATGTCCATGGTGCGCACTCCGGGAGCTGTGAAGGGGCGGGGAGGAGTCAGAGCCGGAAGAGGAGTTCGCGGTCCTCGCCGAGGATCTCCCGAAGCCGGGCCAGGGAACGGGTGTTGAGGCTCTTCACCGCGCCGGCGGAGATGCCCATCATCTCGGCGACCGCCTCGATGCTGTGGTCCTCCAGGTACCGTAGGACCACCACCGCCCGGTTGCGGGGCGGGAGTTGGCCGAGTGCGGCGGTGAGCGTGAGCCTCAGGTCGCTGCCGTGGCCGGCCGGCTGGGGGTTGTCGGGCATCTCGGCGAGCACGACCTCGGTGGAGCGCTTGAGGCGGCGTTGCGAGAGGTAGGTGCGCAGCAGGACGGTCCGGGCGTAGGCGTCGAGCCCCGGTTCGTCCTCTCGTCGGCGCAGTCGTGGCCAGATGGCGAACATCTTGGCCAGCGTCGTCTGGACGAGGTCCTGGGCCTGGTGCCAGTCCCCGCACATGAGGTACGCGACCTGGAAGAGCCTGCGCGTGCGGGAGCTCGCGAACTCCTCGAATTCGAGTGCTCTCTGCATACCGTCGTCCCCCGGTGTGTCCGATTGTCGTGCTGTTGGCGTCCCCCTCTTAGACGCGACGGGGTCCGGAGGAGGTATCAAGGGAATCGGCGGATGTTACCGGCGAGTCCGATTCGTTGTCTTCGACACTCTTGACGCTCCGTTCACGCCCGCCGTAAATTCGGCGCGCTGAAAGTTTCCTGCAAGTTTCAGCGGTCTTGCAGAAACTTGAAGCAGCGGGTCCGCGTCGACGGCGTATCGCGGTCGCGCCCCCACTCCTGCACCACCGCCCGCCACCCCTACGCCGCGGGCGGCCCTGGCTCACCCCCACCCAGCCCCAGGAGACACCGTGGTCACCACCGTCAGCGCAGGCCGCCGCGGCCGCGCGATCGGCGCACTCACCGCGTCCGCCGCCCTGGCCCTCTCAATCGGCGCCGGTCTTTCGATCGCCCCCACCGCCGAGGCCACCCCGCCCAGCACCAAGGACGTCACCGCCACCCTCTTCGAGTGGAAGTTCGACTCCGTCGCCAAGGCCTGCACCGACACGCTCGGCCCCAAGGGATACGGCTTCGTCGAGGTCTCGCCGCCCCAGGAGCACATCCAGGGCGCCCAGTGGTGGACCTCCTACCAGCCGGTCAGCTACAAGATCGCCGGACGGCTCGGCGACCGCACCGCCTTCCAGTCCATGGTGAACACCTGCCACGCGGCGGGCGTCAAGGTGATCGCCGACTCGGTGGTCAACCACATGTCGGCCGGCTCCGGGACGGGCACCGGCGGCACCAACTACACCAAGTACAACTACCCGGGCTACTACCAGGACCAGGACTTCCACTCCTGCCGCCAGGCGATCAGCAACTACAGCGACCGCTCCAACGTGCAGAACTGCGAACTGGTCAACCTGTCCGACCTCAACACCGGCTCCACGTACGTCCAGCAGACCATCGCCAACTACCTGAGCGACCTGCTCACCCTCGGCGTGGACGGCTTCCGGATCGACGCCGCCAAGCACATCGCCGCCTCCGACCTGGCCGGCATCAAGGCCAAGATGAGCAACCCGAACGCCTACTGGGTCAGCGAGGTCATCTACGGCGCCGGCGAGCCCGTCCAGCCCTCCGAGTACACCGGCCTCGGCGACGTCGACGAGTTCCGCTCCGGCACCTGGCTGAAGAGCGCCTTCAGCGGTGGGAAGATCTCCGACCTGTCCACCTGGGGCAACGGCCTGCTGGCGAGCAACCAGGCCCGCACCTTCGTCGACAACTGGGACACCGAGCGCAACGGCTCGACCCTCACCTACAAGTACGGCTCCGCGTACACGCTGGCCAACGTTTTCATGCTGGCCCACCCCTACGGCTCGCCGAACGTCTACTCCGGCTACGCCTTCACCAACAACGACGACGGCCCGCCGAACGGCGGTACGGTCAACGCCTGCTACAGCGACGGCTGGAACTGCACCCACGCCTGGCGCCAGGTCGCCAACATGGTCGGCTTCCGCAACGCCGTCTCCGGCACCGCGATGACCAACTGGTGGTCCAACGGCAACAACGCGATCGCCTTCGGCCGCGGCAGCAAGGGCTTCGTCGCGATCAACCGCGAGTCCGGCTCGATCACCCAGACCTTCCAGACCTCGCTGCCCGCCGGCAGCTACTGCGACGTCCAGCACGGCGACCCGGTCTCCGGCGGCTGCACCGGCACCAGCTACACCGTCGGCTCGGACGGCCGGTTCACCGCCACCATCGGCGCCGGTGACGCCGTCGCGATCTACGTCGGCGCGGGCGGCCAGCCCACCTCCACCCCGACCGCCAGCGCCACCGGGGCCTCGTTCGCGGTCAACGCCACCACCGTGTTCGGCCAGAACATCTATGTGGTCGGCAACAACGCGGCCCTCGGCAACTGGAACACCGGCTCCGCCCTGCTGCTCTCCTCGGCGAGCTACCCGGTCTGGAAGCTGGACGTCACGATGGCCGCCGGCACCGCCTTCGAGTACAAGTACATCCGCAAGGACGCGAGCGGGAACGTCACCTGGGAGAGCGGCGCGAACCGGACGGCCACCGTCCCGGCGAGCGGCCTCGTCACCCTGAACGACACCTTCCGCACCTGACACCGGCCCCACCCGGACGGCCGCCGCACCCCCGTGGTGCGGCGGCCGTAACGGTTGCGGCGGCGAAACCCCCCGAAGGAGTGGAGTCCGCGCCGACCCGACGCCCCCCACCCCCGTCGGCTGCCAGCATCGCCGGGGTGACCAGAACCCCCACCACCTTCGCGATCCTGGACATCGAACTCTGCGGCGGCCGCTGGGACGGCCATCTGAAGCGGGTCCACGCCTTCGCGCCCCCACCCTCCCTGCGCATGGTCCTCCGCGCGGAACTCCCCGCCACCGAGGCGGGCGAGTACTGGCCCACCACCAGCGTCTACCGGCTCGACCACGACGGTCCGGTGCTGCGCTACCGGCACTCGCACGACGAGTGAGGCGGCGCCCGGACGCGGCCGCGCCGCCGCCCTGTCAGGGGTGCGGCGGCGCGGCGCTGTCGGCCGGGGTCAGTGGCCGAAGTCGAACCAGTTCACGTTGACGAAGTCGGCCGGCTGGCCGCTGGTGAACGTGAGGTACACGTCGTGGGTGCCGGTCACTGCGGAGATGTTCGCGGGCACGGTGCGCCAGTTCTGCCAGCCGCCGGTGTCGCCGACGGCGAAGGAGCCGACGGGCGCGTTGCCGCGGCTGTCGAGCCTGACCTCCACCAGGCCGCTGACCCCGCCGCCCGCGCCGGAGGCGACCCGGGCGAGGAACTGGGTGGCCGGCGTGGAGCCGAAGTTGACGCCCTTGTACTGCGCCCAGTCGCCGTTGGCCAGCCAGCCGATGTCCTGGCCGCCCTCACTGCAGGTCTCGGTGGCCGTCCCGGACTGGCTGTTGAACGACTCGGCCTGGATCGGGCTGTAGGCGTCCCGGTTGCCCGGCGGGGTGGTGCCGGTGGGCGTCGGCGTCGGGGTGGGCGTCGGGGTGGGCGTGCTGCCGCCGCCGGACTGCCAGACGCTCACGTAGTCGACCACCATCGGCACGCCGGAGACGGTGCCGCCGTCCGGTCCGCCGCCGAAGGCGCCGGGGAAGCCGCCGCCCATGGCCACGTTGAGGATGACGAAGAAGCCGTGGTTGGTGGCGGCGTTCCAGGTCGCCGCGTCCACCTGGTTGGAGTTGACGGTGTGGAACTGCACGCCGTCGAGGTACCAGCGCAGCTGCTGCGGGCTGGTCGAGCGGTCCCATTCGACCGCGTAGGTGTGGAAGCCGCTCTGGCAGCTCGGGGTGCAGGCGCGCTGACCGCCGATGCCGGTGGTCTCGTTGCACGGCCCGCCGGGGCTGGTGCCGCAGTGCAGGGTGGCCCAGACGTTGTTGAGGCCCTGGACGTTCTCCATGATGTCGATCTCGCCGATGCCCGGCCAGTTCCACCAGTTGCCGCGGAACGGCTCGCCGAGCGCCCAGAACGCCGGCCAGTAGCCCTTGGCGGCGGCGCCGGTGACGTTCGGCATCTGCAGCCGGGACTCGATGCGCAGCTTGCCGCCGGCCGGCGGCTGGAAGTCGGTCCGGTTGGTCTCGATCCGGCCGGAGGTCCAGTTGCCGGCGGCGTCCCGGACCGGGGTGATCCGCAGGTTGCCGCTGCCGTCGAGCGCGACGTTGGCGGTGCTCGCGGTCATCGTCTCGATCTCGCCGGTGCCGAAGCCGGCCGGCCCGCCGGGGTAGGAGGTTCCGGTGGTGTAGCGCCAGTTGGTGGTGTTGACGCCGCTGCCCGCCGGGCCGTTGAAGTCGTCGGCGAACACCTGGGTCCAGCCGGACGGGGCCGGGGGCACGCTCGCCTCGGCGTTCATCGTGCCGGCCAGGCCGGTGGCCAGCAGGCCGAGCAGGCCGGCCGCGGTGAGCAGGTGCCGAACGCGTGGTCTGAGCCGCATGGGTGCCTCTCGTGGGGTGGGGGACGGAGGGAACCTACTGAGAGCGCTCTCGAAATTGGTACCGGCGAGCGGCAATTGATGTCAATAACTGAAGGAGAATCAGACCTTGAACCGGCACTTTCCTTCGAAAGTTGACCCGATGGATTGACAGTCAGGGATCCGGTCGTCACTCTCCGGTCGAGAGCGCTCTCATTTGCCACCGTCGCTGAGAGGCCCGTCATGACCCGACCCCGACCCAGACCCCAACTCCGCCCCCGCCCCGCCCCCGAGCCCGGTCCCGCTTCCGGCGTCCCGCCGCACCCGCCGTGGTGTCGGCCCTTCTCCTCCTGCTCTGCGCCCTGCTCGCCGGGGTGCACTCCGCCGCGGCCGCCGGCGACTACACCCAGGGTGCCGAGCCGGTCGGCGCCGGTCTGGTCCGGTTCAGGTTCGTGCCGGTCGCCCCGTCCGCCCTGGTCGACGTCCACTACCTCGTGAACGGCGCCGGCCAGCAGAACTTCCGGATGGACAACGCCGCGGGCACGTGGACGAAGACCACAGCCCCGCTGCCCGAGGGCGCCAGGCTGGACTACTGGTTCACCTACGAGAAGAACGGCCCGCTGTACGACACCCCGCACTTCGCCCACACGGTCACGGGCGGCGCCACGCCGACCCCCTCGCCGACCGTGCCGCCCCCGTCCGGCGGGAACGGCGCCTTCCCGATCGTGTTCCGCAACGACACCCGCGGCACCTGGAGCGACGCGCAGATCTACGTCACCGTGCTGGGCCAGGTCGTCCCCGGCCAGTGGTCGTACCTGAGGCCGGACGGCACCACCGCCCGGATCAACCACCTCGACGCGACGGCCCCCGGGCACCTCGTCAAGAACGGGGTGAACTACCCCGACATGTCCTTCACCCTGGCCCGGACCGCCACCGTGCCGTCGCCCGCCGCGATCCGGGGCGGCCGCATCTACGTCTCGCTCGGTTCGCCGATGTACATCCCCGTCTCGCCCGACGACCAGGGCTGGGGCGGGCCCGACCTGCGCAACCCGGCCGACCCCAACGCCGACGTGTACTACGACTGGTACGAGTACACCTATGTGTCCGGCGAGGTCGCCTTCGGCGGCAACACCACCCAGGTCGACCAGTTCGGCTTCCCGATGACCGCCCGACTCCAGCAGCCCTCCTCCGGCTACGACACCACCCAGGGCATCACCGGGACCCGTGCCGAGGTGATGTCCGGCTACGCGGCGGCCGTCGGCGCCGCGTTCCGTCCGCTGCAGAGCACCTACCGGATCACCGCCCCGCGCTCCGCCTCCGACTTCCTGCCCGGCGGTGCCCAGGCGTCCTACCTGCAGGCGGCCGTCGACCAGGCCTGGGCGTACTACACCGGCCACCAGTTCACCCTGACCAGGCTCGGCGAGACCTTCACCGGCCGGGTCTCGGGCAGCACACTCACCTTCACCAAGAACGGTGCGGGCCCGTTCACCCTGGCCAAGCCGACCTCCTCGGACGTGTTCGCCTGCGCGGGCGCGCTGGCCTCCGGCTCGGACGTCGAGAAGCAGCTGGGTGCCGAGTTCTGTGCCGCCTTCAACCGCGGGGTGGCGCTCGATCCGGCGAGTTGGTACACGCCGTCGGCGTACTACACGGGCGCCGCGAAGAACGACTACGCCGCCTACTTCCACGGCGTCGGCCTGAACGGGCGCTCCTACGCCTTCCCGTACGACGACGTCAACGACCGTTCCACGGTTCAGATCCTCGGCAACGCCCGGCCGCCGGCCGCCCTGACGCTCGGCATCGGCTGGTAGCGGCGGAGCCGCCGGCGTCAGCCGCGCCCGATGTACGGCATGGCGGTGGCCATCACGGTGGCGAACTGCACGTTCGCCTCCAGCGGCAGCTCCGCCATGTGCCGCACGGTGCGGGCGACGTCGGCGGCGTCCATGACCGGCTCGGGGGCGATCCGGCCGTCCGCCTGCCGCACCCCGGCGGTCATCGCGGCGGTCATGTCGGTGGCGGCGTTGCCGATGTCGATCTGGCCGCAGGCGATCCGGTACGGGCGGCCGTCCAGCGAGAGCGAGCGGGTGAGGCCGGTGACGGCGTGCTTGGTCGCCGTGTAGGCGATCGAGTGCGGCCGCGGCACGTGCGCGGAGATCGAGCCGTTGTTGATGATCCGGCCGCCCTGCGGGTGCTGTGCCCGCATCTGCCGGAACGCGGCCTGCGCGCACAGGAAGGCGCCGGTCAGGTTGAGGTCGACGACGGCCCGCCACTCCTCCAGCGCGAGGTCCTCGACCGGGGTGGGTGTGCCGAAGGTGCCGGCGTTGTTGAACAGCAGGTCGACCCGGCCGAAGCGTTCGGCGGTCTCGGCGAAGAGCGCGTCCACCGCGGCCGGGTCGGTGACGTCGGTGGGGACGGCCACCGCGCCACCCCCCGCGAGCGCGGCCGCCGCGCGCAGCGGTTCGGCCCGCCGTCCGGCGAGCACCGGCTGCCAGCCGGCGGCGGCCAGCTCGACCGCCACGGCCCGGCCGATCCCGCTGCCGGCCCCGGTCACGACGGCGATCTGCTGCGGCACGGCGGGCGCTCCCTCGGTTCGACGACGACCTCGCGGTCCGTCGATGATCGCGCCGCGGGCCGGGCGGTGTCACTCGTCGAAGCCGCCAACACGCCGCCCGTCCGGGTGCCGACCGGCTGGCGCAACCTCCCGTACCCCGCCGTCCGGCGGGGGTGACACCCCGCCGGACGGCCGGTTGCCCGCCCTGTCGCAACCGGGTCCGTGCAGGTCGGCGTCATAGGATCACGGACGGCACGGACGTTCGCCCTTCGGGCGGCCGTGCCGATCGGGGGTGTCCGGGGCCGTCCGCGCCGGTGCCCCGGCCAGGCCCCGCCCGGGGCACCCGCCGCCCGGCCGTCCCGGGGCGTCCCACCGTCGGAGAGATCGATCGTGCACCCGCAGCCCACTCGCGCCCGTCGCCGGGCCGTCCGTACCCGTACCCTCCTCGCCGGCACCGCCGCGGCCGCGCTGGCCGCGGTGCTGGCCGGCTGCGGGAGCTCGGCGGAGCCCGCGAGCTCCCAGGACAAGGCCGGGCCCGCCGGCAGGTCGAGTGCGCCGGCCAGCCCCACGCCGCCGCCCAAGCCCTCGAAGGTGCTGATGCCGGCCGGGCCGGCCGCCGACCTGAAGAAGGTCCGCGACACCGAGGCCGGGCCGATCATGATGACCACCCTGACCGGCAAGAAGTCCGGGGTGAGCGGCAAGGTCTGGGTCTGGCTGCCGCCGCAGTACAACGACCCGGCGTTCGCGCGGCACGGCTTCCCCGTGCTCACCCTCTACGCGGGCGGGCAGAGCGCCGGCTACAACACCTGGACGGACAACCAGCTGCCGATCCAGAAGATCGACACCGAGCTGTCCAAGGCCGGCAAGGCGCACCCGTTCATCCTGATCATGCCGGTGCAGAACCTGAACTCGGCCGAGTCCAAGGCACTGGAGTGCTCCGACATCCCGGGCCAGCCGAAGATGGGCACCTGGATGGCCGAGGACATCCCGGACTTCGTCCGGGCCAACTTCCGCACCGTCAAGGGCCGTGACGGCTGGGGCCTGATGGGCGCCTCCACCGGCGCGTTCTGCAGCGCGAAGCTCGCCCTCCAGCACCCGGACGTCTTCAAGGCGGCCGTCCCGATCGACGGCTACTTCAACCCCGACTCCCCGCTCTGGCAGGGCCACGAGCAGGAGCGGCTGGCCAACAGCCCCGGCCAGCTGGTCTCCCAGGGCAAGGCGGACGTGCGGATGCTCGCCACCGCCGGCGGCGCCAACGCGTACGAGACCGGGCTGGTCAAGGCCTGGGTGAAGAAGGCGGTGCCGCCGCTGACCGTCGACTACTACGAGCAGCCCGGCGGCAAGCACCTCACCACCGACTTCAAGAAGATGATCCCGGACGCCCTGCAGTGGCTCAGCAAGAACCTGGCCGGGCCGGAGGCCGACTGACGCACCGTCGGAGGCCCGGCGTGTACGAATTCGGCGAGTCTACCCCCGCCGGGCCCCGCGGAGCGGGATACTCCATTCCGGCGGCGGGCTCGGCCCGCCGGCCCGCGCCGTTCCAGCCGCAGTGCGCCCGTCCGGGCGCCGGGGCACCCTGGCGCGCGGGCCCCGCGGCGATCGACCGGATTGTTCGAAACGTCCCGATCACCCCGCTGACCTGCGCGTCAATCGGTCATTGATTCGACTCTGATGGGCTTTCCGCACGCTGGAGCCCCGGCCGAGCACCACTCGCGGTGCCGGAGCCGTTCCAGCCCCAGTCAGCCGCGAAGAGAGCGCCATGTCCTGCCACCTGCTCCCCGTCGACTCACCGCAGATCCCCGCCCAGCCGCTCCCGGAGTGCCGGACGCCGGAGGCCGAGACCGTCCCGTTCGCCGGCCTGCGGCTGGTGCACGCGGCGCTGCGCCGCGACCTGGCCCGGCTGCCCAACGCGCTGCGCCTGCTGCAGCCCGGCGACGAGGCCGCCGCCCAGGCGCTGCAGCGCCACTGGGACTTCATGACCGCCATGCTCACCTGCCACCACGAGCAGCAGGACACCCGGCTCTGGCCGCTGCTGCGCCGCTTCGCCCCGGAGCTGCGGCTGCTGCTCAACTGGCTGGAGGCCGACCACCACAACCTCGACCACTCCTTCACCCGGGTCACCACCCTGGTGCGGATCGCCGTCCGGGACCCGGCCAGCTCCTGGCCGGTCGCCTACGCGGTCGAGGAGCTGGCCGCCCGGCTGGAGACCCACCTGCGGATCGAGGAGCGCCAGCTGCTGCCGCGGATGGCCGGCGTCTTCCCGGCCGGCTCGCGGATCGGCACCCTGCCCGAGCTGCTCGACCTGCTGCGCGCCGCCGACGGCCCGGCCTCCTCGGACGCCCTGGTCTGGCTGCTGGACGGTGTCGACGAGGCGCAGATCGACCGCCTGCTCGCCGACTGCGACGACACCACCGTCCGGCACTGGCCGCACTGGCGTGCCACCTACGCCCGCTGCTCCGAGCAGCTGTGGGGCCCGGGCTGCTGACGTCCGCTCAGGCGGCGCCCAGCGCCGCCAGGTACGGTCCGAGGTCGGCCGCGTCCAGGGTGGCCAGGCCGATGTGGCCGTCCGGGCGGACCAGCAGGTAGCCCTCGCCCCACCCCTCCTCGACCCGCGCGGTGCGCAGCTCCGCGGGCAGGTCGGCGGGGACGGGCAGCGTCCGGCCCGCCACCACCAGGGTCGCGTGCGGGCCGCGCAGCACGTCGAACAGCCGCCGCGCGCCGCCGTCGGTGCCGGAGCCGTCGATGTCGCTGCCGTCGGCGTCGGTGCAGAGCGCGTCCGGGGCCCGGTCACCGGCCTGCAGGTCGTCCTCGGCCAGGCCGGGGCGCCGCTCGTCGCTGAGCGGGCCGCCGCGGTAGCCGACCCCGAGCTGCTCGGTGTGCGCGCCGCGCTTCGCCGAGACGCCGATCGCGCCGGCCCGGTGCAGCGAGGTGCTGATCTCCAGGACGTCCGCCGCCACCGGCAGCCGCTCCAGCTCGTAGCTGTCGAGCAGCGCCTCGGGGGCGCCGTGGCGCAGCACCCGGCCGAGCTTCCAGCCCAGGTTGTAGGCGTCCTGCACGCCGGTGTTCAGGCCCTGCCCGCCGGCCGGCGAGTGCACGTGCGCCGCGTCCCCGGCCAGGAACACCCGGCCCAGCCGGAACCGGTCGGCCAGCGCCGCCCGCGGCCGGAAGCCCGAGACCCAGCGCACCTCGGTGACCGCCGAGGCAGGCAGCGGGGTGCGCTCGGCGACGATCCGTCGCACGCCCTCGGCCGAGGTGTCCGGCTCACCCTCCTCGTACTGCGCGAACAGCTGGAAGTCCTGCGCGGTGCCGCCCGGCATCGGGCAGAGCAGCGCCGCCCCGCCGGGGGCGTGCTGCCAGACGTGCCAGTTGTCCCGGGACAGCCCCTCGATCCGGACGTCGGCCACCAGTGCCGCCATGGGGTCGACGGTCTCGCCGGCCATCGGGATGCCGACCGCCCGCCGGACGGTGCTGCGCCCGCCGTCCGCGGCGACCAGGTAGTCGGCGGTGGCGGTGCCGGCCGCGGTGTCGACCTCGACGCCGTCCGCGTCCTGCCGCACCGCGAGCACGCCGGTGCCGAACTCGACGCGGCCGCCCAGCTCCACCAGCCGCGTGTGGAGGATCTCCTGGGTGCGCCACTGGGGCAGCATCCACAACTCCGGGTGGGGCACGCCGTCCTCGGCGGGCCGACGCTCGATCAGGTCCCACTCGGGGCCCGGCTCGGCGCCCTGCCAGGAGCGCATCAGCGGGTAGCGGGAGCCGGCGGAGTGCACGGCGCCGATCACCCCGAGGTCGTCGAGGACCTCCTGGGTGCGCGGCTGCAGGCCCTTGCCGCGGGAGCCGGGGAAGAGGCCCGGCGCCTGCTCCAGCAGCCGGAAGCGCACGCTGCGGCGGGCGAGGTCGCAGGCGAGGGTGAGGCCGGTCGGGCCGGCTCCGACGATCAGGACTTCGGTGTGCATCCCCGTCTCCTTAACGCTGTTAAGTGGTGATGGGCCGAGCATCCACTTAACGCTGTTAAATTGTCAAGGGGGTGCGGATGCGGCACAGTGCGGCGCGGACGGCGCCCGGCAGCGAAGGTGGAGGACGTGGCGGCCAAACTGGAACGCACGCAGGTGGTCGACACCGCACTGCGCCTGCTCGACGAGACCGGCCTCGAAGGGCTCACCCTGCGCCGGATCGCCACCGAACTCGGCGTCAAGGCACCCGCCCTGTACTGGCACTTCGCCAACAAGCAGGCCCTGCTCGACGAGATGGCCACCGAGATGCTCCGCCGGATGCTCACCGCCGAGCCGCCCGCCCCCGGCGCCGACTGGCGGGAGTGGCTGCTGCTCACCTGCCGCACCTTGCGCCGCACCCTGCTTGCCCACCGCGACGGCGCCAAGGTCTTCAGCGGCACCCGGCTGACCGACACCGGCCACGCCGGCCGCTTCGAGGAGCAGCTACGGGCCTTCGTCCGCGACGGCTTCACCCTCGACGACGCCGTCGAGGCCTACTTCACCGCCTACTCCTTCACCATCGGATTCGTCATCGAGGAGCAGGCCGTCCACCCGATGCCCGGCGAGCGCGCCCCCGGCTACGACACCGAGGAGCGCGCCCGCGCCGTCGGCGCCGACCACCCGCTGACCGCAGCCTCCGGCACCGGCCTGTTCGCCGACTACGACCGGCGATTCGAACGCGGACTGGCCGTCATCGTGGCCGGGGCCGAGGCCGTCCTGAGGTCCTGACGCCGTCGGGGCGCGGCGGAGCCCCCGCCCCCGCCCCCGCACCCGGGGTCGGGGGCGGGGGCTCGTGCGGGGCTCGTGCTTCCGCGACGGACGGGGCGGGTCAGCCGGCCAGTGCCGCCCGCGCCGCCGCCAGGTCCGCGGTCCGCGGCCGGTTGTGCGGCAGCCGCGACAGCGCCGCGGCCATCCCGCAGGTGTCGGTGGCGGCGGAGAACGCCAGCCCGCCCGCCACCGCCGCCGACAGCCACCGCGCCTTCGGCGCCGCCAGCCCGGCCGCCAGGCCCGCCAGCACCAGCGAACCGGCGGCCAGCCGGACCTGCCGGTCCATCGCCCAGGCCGCCCGGCCGCCGTCCTCGGCCCGCTCCAGCGGGTGGCCGCGCTGCGCCCAGGCCGCCGTACCGCCGGTCAGCGTCGCGGTGTCGACACCGTGCCCGGCGAGCACGGCGGCGGCCTGCCCGGACCTGGCACCGGACGCGCAGACCAGCAGCAGATCGCCGCGGTCCGCGGCGGAGCGCAGCGCGGGCAGCAGGCCGTCCAGCGCGTCCAGCGGCACGTTGAGCGCGCCGGGCAGGTGGCCGGCGGCGTACTCGCCCGGCGTGCGGACGTCGACGACGGTCAGCTCGCCGGCCCGGGCCAGCGCCTGCTCGGGGGAGAGGGGAGTGCAGGTCATGGGGGAGTCCCTTCGGTCGGGGGGTGTTGGGGGACGGGATTCTCGGGAGATCGGGAAGCAGGCGCGGGCCGGGTACGCTATACCCCTTGGGGTATGGGAGAGGAGACGTCATGGAGCTGGCGCCCGAGGAACTGACCGGCGCGATCAACCGGCTGCGCCGCGCGCAGGGGCAGATCGCCGGGATCATCCGGATGATCGAGGAGGGGCGGGACTGCGAGGACGTCATCACCCAGCTCGCCGCGGCCTCCAAGGCGCTGGACCGGGCCGGGTTCGCGATCATCGCCACCGGTCTGCAGCAGTGCCTCGCCGAGGGCGACACCGCGAACGGCGACCAGCAGCAGACCCGGACGAGACTCGAGAAGCTCTTCCTGTCGCTGGCCTGACCCCGGGCCCGCCGGGGGAGCTACGTCACGGCGTCCACCAGCATGAAGACGGCCACCGCGAGCAGCAGGACGGCGAACGTCCGCTGCAGCACCGGTCCGGACAGCCGGTGCGCCAGCCGGCGGCCGTCCCGGGCCGCCAGCAGCGCGGCGCCCGCGAACGGCGCCACCACCGCCCAGTCCAACCCGCTCGCCGCACCGGACCGGCCGACCAGCGAGGCCAGCGAGTTCGCGGATATCACCAGCAGGCTGGTGCCGACCGCGGCCCGCATCTCGAAGGCGAGCACACCGACCAGCGTCGGCACCGCGAGGAAGCCTCCGCCGACACCCAGCAACCCGGTCAGCGCCCCCAGCCCGGCGCCGGCCCCCGCCGCCCGCGGCGCCGACGGCTCGCGCCCGGCCGGCGCGGCGGGCCGCAGCATCCGCACCGCCGCCGCAGCCGACACCAGCGCGAACGCGCCGGTCAGCAGCGGCTGCGGCAACCGCGTCGACAGCAGGCCCGCCAGCGCGGCCGGCACCAGCCCCGCCGCCGCGAACAGCGCCCCCGAACGCCAGCGGACGTGGCCCGCCCGGGCATGGCCGGCCAGCGCCGACAGCGAGGTCACCGTGACGATCAGCAGGCTCGCCGTGGTCGCCTGCGCCGGACCGAGCCCCAGCAGATAGATCAGCGCCGGCACCGCCAGGACACTGCCGCCACCGCCCAGCCCGCCCAGCGCCAGACCGACCACCGCGCCCGCCGCCACCGCCTCGACCAGCGCGATCACGCGACGCCGCCCTCGGCGCCGGGACAGCTCCCGCCCGCCAGTGGCAGACCGGCCTCGGACCAGGCGAGCAGACCGCCCGCCACGTCCACGGCCGACACCCCGCGGTGGCACAGCAGATCCACCGCCCGCAGCGAACGCCGCCCCGACCGGCAGACCACCACCACCGGCCGCCCCGCCGCACCCGGCGGCAGCCCGGCCCCCGCCTCCAGCCGACTCAGCGGCAGGTGCACCGAGCCCGGCGCCCGCCCGGCCCGCCACTCCTCCGCCTCACGGACGTCCAGCAGAACGGCCGCCCCGGCGGTGGTCAGCCGGTGCGCCTCGTCGGGCGCCAGACGGCCGGGAATCCTGGTGCGGGTGGACATGGTGTCTCCTCGGGGGGCGGGTGGTGACGGGTCGTCGGACGGCGCACGAGCGCGGTTCGGAGCTCCGCCTCGCGGTGGTGGACGGCGGCGGCGGGGCGGCGGGGTGCGGCGTCGGTCAGGTCTTCGGCCGGGGCCCGGGCGGCAGAGTCGTCCGGGCCGTTCGGCCCCGCGGCAGGTCAGGGTGCCGAGGTGGCGTCCGGCCGCGGTTCGCCGGTGAGGCCGGCTTCGACGGCTCCGGTGAAGGTGTCGTCGACGGCCACCACCTCGCGTCCCGCGGCGTCGAGCAGCGAGGCGGCGATGGCGGCTCTCATGCCGCCGGCGCAGTGCACCCACACCGTCCCGGGCGGTACCTCGGCGATCCGGCCGGGCAGCTGGTGGACGGGGATGTGCACCGATCCGGTGACCGCGCCGCCGGCCCGCTCGGAGGCCCGGCGGACGTCCAGCACCACGGGCCGTCCGCCGTCCGCCGCCGGGGTGTCGGCAAGGGTGGCGGCCAGGTCGGTGAAGTCGGCGCGGCGGAAGGAGCGGGGCCGTTCGCCGTCGGGCGTCCAGTCGGCGGGGCCGCCGGTGGCCGCGGCGGCGGGCCGGTCGATCCCGACCCGGACGAGTTCGCGCTGGGCGGCCTCGACCTCGTCCGCCGTCCCGGCGAGCAGGGTGACCGGTCTGCCCCAGGGGATCAGCCAGGCCAGGTAGGTGGCGAGGCTGCCGGTGCCCTCGAAGTTGAAGGAGCCGGCCAGGTGGCCCTCGGCGAAGGCGACCCGGCTGCGCAGGTCGACGACCCACTCGCCGGCGGCCAGCCGGGCGGCGAGTTCGGCGGCGTCCGCCCGCCGGGGCGGGGTCAGGTCGACGGGGGCCGGGCCGGCCGCGTTGGCGGGGCCCATGTGGGCGTAGTACGCGGGGATGTCGTCCAGGCCGGCCAGCAGCTCGGCGACGAAGGTGTCGACGTCCTTGACCAGGGCCTCGTTGTGGGCGCGCTCGGCGCCGATGGTCCGGCCCCGGCCCCGGCGCCGGCCGCCTGCCCGGCCGAGCAGAAGCTGCCGAAGCCGTGGGTGGGCAGCACCGCGGTGGTGTCCGGGAGGCTCTCGGCGAGCCGGTGCGCGGAGGCGTGCTGGGCGCGGGCCAGCTGCTCGGTGAGCCGCGGCTCGACCAGTTCGGGGCGGCCGACCGTGCCGATCAGCAGCGATCCGCCGGTGAAGGCGGCGACCGGTCGGCCGCCCTCCTCCAGGACGTACGCGGTGTGGTGCGGTGTGTGGCCGGGGGTGGCCACGGCGCGCAGGGCCAGGCCGTCGTCCACCGGCAGCACGTCGCCGTCCTCGACCGGCACCCGGTCGAAGGAGACCCGGGCGCCCGCAGGCACCAGGTAGCGGGCGCCGGTGAGTCGGGCCAGCTCCAGGCCGCCGGTGACGTAGTCGTTGTGCACGTGGGTCTCGACCACGAGCGCGATCCGCACACCGTGCCGCGCGGCCGCCGCGACCAGCCGGTCGACGTCCCGCGGCGGGTCGACGACCACGGCGGCGGTGGCGCCGCCGGCCAGGTAGCTGCGGTTGCCGAGGCCTGTGAGTTCAACGGTGTCGATGAAGAACATCGCCGTCCCTTCCCGTTCCAAGGTACCCCTGGGGGTATCTGTTTCTCCACTCTAACAGGGTACCCCCCGGGGTATTCGGGGCTGGGCGCGGGCGAAACTCACACCCCCGGGCGGGAATGCGCTGGTAGCGTCCGCCGGATGACCTCTCCCGCCCTGTTCGAGCCGCCGCTGCTGACCCGTCTCAGGGCGGCCGACCGGATCCTGATCGCCGGAGCCGGCGGCGGCTTCGACGTCTACGCCGGCCTGCCGATCGCCCTCGCGCTGCGCGCCGCCGGCAAGGAGGTCCACCTGGCCAACCTCTCCTTCAGCCACCTCCACGGCCTCGACCCGGAGGTCTGGCTGGAGCCGGACGTCGCCGAGATCCGCCCCGACACCCGCAGCGCCGAGCGGTACTTCCCGGAGCGCACCCTGGCCCGCTGGCTGCGGCTGCACGGCATGCCGGACACCGTCTGGGCCTTCCCGTCGGTCGGCGTGCAGCCGCTGCGCGCCGCCTACCGGGCGCTGACGGACCGGCTGGACGTCGACGCGGTGCTGCTGGTCGACGGCGGCACCGACATCCTGATGCGCGGCGACGAGGCGGGGCTCGGCACGCCGGAGGAGGACATGGCCAGCCTGGCGGCGGTCGCCGGGCTCGGGCACGTCCCGACCCGCCTGGTCGCCTGCCTCGGCTTCGGCATCGACGCCCACCACGGGGTCAACCATGCACTGGTGCTGGAGAACCTGGCCGCGCTCGACCGCGCCGGCGGCTACCTCGGCGCCTTCTCGCTGCCGCGGGAGAGCCGCGAGGGCGCGCTCTACCTGGACGCGGTCGAACACGCCCGGGCGGCCTGCCCGGAGCACCCCAGCATCGTGCACGGCTCGGTCGCGGCCGCCCTGCGCGGCGAGTTCGGCGACGTCCCGTTCACGGAACGGACCCGGGGGGCGAACTGTTCGTCAACCCGTTGATGACGCTCTGGTTCGGTGTCACGGTGGAGGCGCTCGCCGCCCGCCACCTCTACCTCGACCGGATCGAACGGACCGTTCTGATGCGGCAGATCAGTTCGGCCGTCGAGGAGTTCCGCGACGGGCTGGCCGCACAGCGCCCACCTCGGGTTTTCCCGCACTGACGGCCGCGTGCCCCGGCCACCGGCCACCCGGGGGGAGTGCAACGCTCAATTCGCGCCGGGCGTGCAGTGGTTCACGCCTGGCGCGCAGTGTGTCGCCCTGCCTCCGCGTCCGCTCCGCCGACGGTGTGTCGTCGCCGCCGCTCGGGCAGACTCCGCCGCGATCATGACCGCCGGCCCGGACGCACCCGTCCGGACCCCCGGACGGCCCAGGAAAGGCGACGCGGCAGTGCCACAACCCTTCGAGCTCCCGGACTTCTACGTCCCGCACCCGGCGACGCTCAACCCCCACCTCGAACACGCCCGCACCCACACCAAGCGGTGGGCCCGCGGCATGGGGATGCTGGAAGGCTCGGGCGTCTGGGAGGAGCACGACCTCGACTCCCACGACTACGCCCTGCTGTGCGCCTACACCCACCCCGACTGCTCGGCCGAGGAACTCGCCCTGGTCACCGACTGGTACGTCTGGGTCTTCTTCTTCGACGACCACTTCCTGGAGCTCTTCAAGCGCACCCAGGACCGCAAGGGCGGCAAGGCCTACCTGGACCGGCTCCCGGACTTCATGCCGATGGACCTCTCCGCCGGCATGCCCGAGCCCACCAACCCGGTCGAGGCCGGCCTCGCCGACCTCTGGCTGCGCACCGTTCCCGGCATGTCCCCCGCCTGGCGGGAGCGCTTCCGGGAGTCCACCGAGCACCTGCTCTACGAGTCCATGTGGGAGCTCTCCAACATCAACGCCGGCCGGGTCTCCAACCCGGTCGAGTACATCGAGATGCGCCGCAAGGTCGGCGGGGCACCCTGGTCGGCCGGCCTGGTCGAGCACGCCGTCGGCGCCGAGGTGCCCGCCGAGATCGCCGCCTCCCGGCCGATGCGGGTGCTGCGCGACGCCTTCTCCGACGGCGTCCACCTGCGCAACGACCTCTTCTCCTACCAGCGCGAGGTCGAGGACGAGGGTGAACTCTCCAACGGCGTCCTCGTCCTGGAGACCTTCTTCGGCTGCTCCACCCAGGAGGCCGCCGAGCGGGTCAACGACCTGCTCACCTCCCGGCTCCACCAGTTCGAGAACACCGTCTTCGCCGAACTCCCGCTGCTCTTCGCCGCACACGGCCTCGACCCGGCGGCCTGCGTCGACGTCATGAAGTACGTCAAGGGCCTGCAGGACTGGCAGTCCGGCGGCCACGAGTGGCACATGCGCTCCAGCCGCTACATGAACGACGGCGGCGCGATGGCCGAGCGCACCCCCGACCTGCCCGGCCCGACCGGCGTCGGCACCCAGGCCGCCGACCTGCTCAAGTCGCTGCGCGGCCTGGTGGGCCCGGCCCGCGCCCGCAGCTTCACCCACACCCCGTTCCGCGAGGTCGGGCCCTCGCTGCTGCCCGACCTCGAGATGCCCTACCCGACCCGGCTCAACCCGCACCTGGAGACCGCCCGGACCGGCCTGGTCGACTGGGCCCGCCGGGTGCAGCTGATCGACCCCGTCCCCGGCGTCTGGACGGAGGAGAAACTGGTCGACTACGACTTCGCGCTCTGCGCCGCCGGCATCGACCCGGACGCCACCCCGAGGAACTCGACCTCGCCTCCGGCTGGCTCGCCTGGGGCACCTACGGCGACGACCTGTACCCGGTCGTGCACGGCGCCCCCCGCGACCTCGCCGGCGCCCGGCAGCGCAACGAGCGGCTGATGGCGCTCATGCCGCTCGACGGCCCGGCCACCGCCGTCCCGCTCGACGGCCTGGAGCGCGCCCTCGCCGACCTGTGGGCCCGCACCACCGCCCCGATGGACGACGGCGCCCGCCGCCGCTTCCACGCCGCGATCGAGAAGATGCTCGACTCCTGGCTCTGGGAGCTCCTCAACCAGGCGCAGAACCGTATTCCCGACCCGGTCGACTACCTGGAGATGCGCCGCCTCACCTTCGGCTCCGACCTCACCATGAGCCTGGCCCGCCTCGGCCACGGCCGCACCGTCCCCGACGAGGTCTACCGGCACGCCTCCCTGCAGGCCCTGGAGAACTCCGCCGCCGACTGGGCCATGCTCGTCAACGACGTCTTCTCGTACCAGAAGGAGATCGAGTACGAGGGCGAGGTGCACAACCTGGTGCTCGTCACACAGAACTTCTTCGACTGCGACTACCCGACCGCCCTCGGCGTCGTGCACGACCTCATGAAGTCCCGGCTGGGCCAGTTCCAGCACATCGCCGAGCGCGAACTCCCGCAGCTCTACGAGGACTTCGACCTCGACGCGGCCGCCCGCACGGTCCTCGACGGCTACGTCGTCGAACTCCAGGACTGGATGGCCGCCGTCCTCACCTGGCACCAGCAGTGCCGCCGCTACACCGAACCTGACCTGCTGCGCCACCACCGCCCGGCGCTCCCGCAGCCCCCGGCCGGCGCCCGGCCGCCCGCTGCCGCCGTGCCCGCCGCACCGCCGGCCCGGGCCGCCGAACCGGCCCGGGTCCGCCCGTCCGCGCCGCCCGTCCCGCTCGGCCCGACCGGCCTCGGCACCGCGGGTACCCGCCTCCCCGCACCCGCCCTCGGCTAGCCCCGCCCACTGTCGGGCCCGCCGGTCACCCGCCGGCGGGCCCGCGGATCACTTCTTCGCCGCCGCCAGGATCTTCACCGTGGTGTGGAAGAACCGCGAGGTCGCCGTCCCCGCGAACGCCTTGCCGAACAGCGTCGCCGGGTTGCCGCCCATCCGGCCGCCCCGCAGGTGCAGCACCACGAACGCGGCCTTCGGCAGCGCGCCGACCAGCTCCCAGTCGCCCTTGGGGGAGGAGACCGGCGGAGTCAGCTCCGCCGGCAGCGGCTCGGACAGGAACAGCACGCACAGGCGCAGCTCCGGCGTCACCTCGATCCCGGCGAACGGATCGGCCGCGACGACCTCCTCCAGCTCGCCGAGCGTGCACAGCACCGTCGGCACCGGATAGCCCAGCGCCTGCTCCAGGTGCTCCTCGATCCGCGCGGTGAGCGCCGCCCGGTCCGCCTCGTCCGTCTCGAAGAAGACGTTCCCGCTCTGGATGTACGTCCGCACCCCGGTCAGGCCCAGCTCCCCGAACAGCTCCCGGAGCCGCTGCATGGTCACGGTGCGCCCACCCACGTTGATCGCGCGGAGGAAGGCGATGTACGTCTGCGTCATGGGGCCAGTGTGGCAGCGGCCACTGCCAGACTGGGGACCATGACGACCTGGCAGGACTTCGAACACGACGCCCCCGACCTCGCCCCGCTGGTACGGGCCCGGTTCGAGGCGGGAAAGCACCACGTGCTGGCCACCCTGCGCCGGGGCGGCGCACCCCGGGTCAGCGGCACCGAGGTCCGGTTCATCGGCGCCGACCTGACCATCGGCTCCATGACCGGCGCGGTGAAGGCCCTCGACCTGCGCCGCGACGGCCGCTTCGCGCTGCACAGCACCCCCGACGAGACGATGGCCGACGGCGACGCCAAGGTCTCCGGCACCGCCGTCGAGATCACCGACCCGACCGAGCTCTCCGCCTACGAGGGCGACCTTCCCGAGGCGCCGCCCGGCTCCTTCCACGCCTTCCGGCTGGAGCCCGAGGAGGTCGTGCTCACCATCGTCGAGGGCGACCGCCTGGTGATCCGCTCCTGGCGGCCGGGGCAAGGGGTCCGCGTCTTCGAGCGGACCTGAGCGCCTGCAGCGGCCTCTACTTCGGCCCCTCCTGCGGCAGCACCGAGCGGACGGCCTCCGGCGTCCGGGCCACCACCGCGTGCCCGTCGTCCGCCGTGATGATCGGACGCTGGATCAGGATCGGCTGCTCGGCCAGCGCCGCGATCCAGCGCCCCCGGTCGGCCGCCTCCCGCGGCCACTCCCGCATGCCGAGATCCTTGGCCGCGGCCTCGTCCAGCCGGGTGATGTCCCAGGGCTCCAGATTCAGCCGCGCCAGCACGTCCGCCAACTCGGCCGAGGTCGGCGGCTCCTCCAGGTAGCGCCGCACCGTGTACTCGACACCCGCCGCATCCAGGTCCGCGACGGCACTGCGGCACTTGCTGCACCGCGGGTTGATCCAGATCTCCATGCCGCCAGCCTAGCGAGCACCCTCCGGCCGTCCCCGGCGCCCGCCCGCCACTCCTGGGGGTGATCCGCCACCGCCCGGGGAACTCCGCTCCCGCGCCGAACGGTTGTACCCGCAGGACGCGAGAGGGGAGCCACGGGGTGGACGGCGCAGCGATCATCGAGCAGCTGTTGGGCACCGAGGGGCGGGCCGACCCGTACCCGCTGTACGAGTCGGCGCACGGCCTCGGCCCGGTCACCCCCTGCGGCCCGGGCGTCCTGATGGCCGTCGGCCACCGCGCCTGCGACCAGGTGCTGCGCAACCCCGCCTTCGGGATACCCGACCCGGTGCAGCGCGAGGCGTTCGAGCCGGGCTTCGCCGACCACCCCGCGAAGGTCCTGCTGAGCCGCTCGATCCTGGAGCGCAACCCGCCGGACCACGGCCGGATGCGCTCGCTGATCGCCTCCGTCTTCACCGCCCGCAGGGTCGCCGCCCTGGAGCCCGCGGTCACCACCGCCGTCCACCGCCTGCTGGACGAGATGGCCGCCCAAGGCGCCGACGGCACCCCGGTCGACTTCATGGACGGCTTCGCCTTCCGGCTCCCGGTCGGCGTCATCTGCGAGCTGCTCGGCGTGCCCGAGGCCGACCGGCACCTGTTCCGCGGCCTCGCCGCCGACCTCACCGCCGCCCTGGAACTGCTCGGCGACGACGAGGAGCTGGCCGCCGCCGACGAGGCCGCCGAGGAACTGTCCGACTACTTCACCCGGCTCGCCGCCGCCCGCCGCGCCCACCCGCAGGACGACCTGGTCAGCGCCCTCGTCCAGGTCGCCGCCGCCGAGCCCGAGCGGCTCTCCGGCCACGAGCTGCTCGCCAATCTGGTGCTGCTGCTGGTCGCCGGCTTCGAGACGACGACCAACCTGCTCGGCAACGCGGTCGCCCTGCTCTTCGCGCACCCGGAGGCCGCCGCCGGGCTGCGGGCCGGCACCGTCACCCCGGCCGGCCTCACCGAGGAGGTGCTGCGGTTCGACTCGCCCGTCCAGCTGACCTCCCGGATCGCCCTCTCCGAGGGGCTGGACGTCGGCGGCGTCCCCGCCCCGCCCGGCACCGGCGTCTTCCTGCTGCTCGGCGCGGCCAACCGCGACCCGGCCCGGTACGAGCAGCCCGGCCGCTTCGACCCGGCCCGCCGGGACAGCCACCCGCTGAGTTTCGGCGGCGGCCCGCACTACTGCCTCGGCGCCCAACTCGCCCGACTGGAGGCGCAGACCGCCCTGCCCGCACTGTTCACCCGGTTCCCCGCGCTCGCCCCGGCCGGCCCCGCCCTGCGCCGTGACCGCCTCGTCCTGCGCGGCTACCGCACCCAGCCCGTCCGCCTGGTGTGACGGTGAGGGCATAAGTGGTCGGCTCTCGAAGTCCTTCGAGGGTTGACGTGAGACCGAGCCGTGCCGAGAAGTGATCGGCGCTCTGGTGTCGTGCGGCGAAGGTTGGTGTTGCCGTGCCACGTCAGGAGCATCGGCTTTCTCGGCCGGATGGCGCGTGTCCGACGTTCACGCCGACATGGCCTGCCCATCGCAGTCGGCGTCCTCCGCGCAGGCGGCGGCCAGGTCATCCAGCGACAGGCCCAGCGCGTGGGCCAGGGCCGCCACGGTGAAGAAGGCCGGGGTCGGGGCCCGGCCGGTCTCGATCTTGCGGAGTGTTTCCGCCGACACCCCGGCCGCCGCTGCCACGTCCACCATGCTGCGGTCACCGCGGGCCTGGCGGAGCAGGGCACCGAAACGCTCTCCGCGTTGCCGCTCTTGCGGACTCAAGGGAACTCTCACCATGCCCGTGATACTAATACCGGTATAAGTATTGGGTGGCGTCGCATCGCGGGGAGTCACGACACATGGTGGAGATCAAGACCGACACGGCACTGGAGACGATGCGAGAAGCCGGACGCGTCGTGGCGCACGCACTCGCGGCCGCCCGCGCAGTGGCAGCCGTGGGGAGTTCGCCTGCGCGAGCTCGACGAAGCCGCCCGTACCGTTCTCACCAAGGCCGGGGCGCGCTCTCCGTTCCTGGGCTGCCAGCCCTCCTTCGCCCCCGTCCCCTTCCCCGCCGTGATCTGCGCCTCCGTCAACGACGCCGTCGCGCACGGCATCCCCGACGACTACCGCCTGCGCGACGGCGACCTGGTCAGCATCGACTGCGGAGCCGAACTCGACGGCTGGACCGGCGACGCCGCGATCAGCTTCACCGTCGGCACCCCTCGCCCCGCCGACCTCGAACTCATCGCCGCCACCCAGCAGGCCCTGGACGCCGGCATCGCCGCCGCCACCGGCCACCGCATCGGAGACATCTCCCATGCCATCAGCACGGTCGCCCGCACGGCCGACTGCGGTATGCCGGCCGACTTCGGCGGCCACGGCATCGGCCGCCAGATGCACGAAGACCCCCACGTCCCCAACCACGGACGACCCGGCCGCGGCTACCCCCTGCGCCACGGCCTCACCCTCGCCCTCGAACCCATGCTCATGGCCGGAGGACGCAACGACTACTACACCGACCCCGACGGATGGACCCTGCGCACGATCGACGGCAGCCGAGCCGCCCACATCGAACACACCATCGCCATCACCGAGGACGGCCCCCGCATCCTCACCCTGCCCTGACCTCGCAGCCGCTCACACGCGGCAGCTGGACGAAGTCGGCCACTCTCGGGAAGCGCAGGCCGGCGATCACAGCCTCCTACCAGCGCCAAGCTCCCGGTGGGCAGTCACGCGTCCTTGAGCGCGGAGCGGGCGGCGCGTCGGCGCAGGGTGCTTGACCGTCCCGAACAAGCTTCCCGTGATCGGCCGTTGCCCTTCATGCCTGTGGCCCGAGCCGTGTGCTTCGGTCCAGTTCCGCAGTCGACGCCAGGCCGTGACTCCGGAGCAGCCCACGGTCTCGGCGGGGACGTCGCGCCAGGCGGCACCGGTCCGCAGCACGTACAGGATGCCGGCGAGGGCCGCCCGGTCCGCAACGCGCAGTCGCCCGGGTAGCGGCGGCGCCGTTCGGGAGCGGGCGGCAGCAACGGAGCCAACCGCTCCCACGGGTCGTCAGGAACAAGATCAGCACGCACCCGGACACGCTGCCGGCCAAGATCGCCGAGTCCAAGACCTGCGGCTCAACTCATCTGAGAACGATCAGTAAGGCCGATCACCCGGGTCCGCGTTCAACCAGGCGCCGATCCTCGGCAGGGCCTCGGGACCGCTGTCACCCTCCACCGATGCGGCGAGGTCGGCGATCGTGACGGCAGCCAGCGACGCGCGCCAGGCCGCGTCGGCCGCTCCCATCGCTCGGGCGATGGGGCATTGCTTCGTGCACTGCTCCGGCGGCGTCCCCAGTGGTCCGCGCTGACGTATCTCGGTGCAGACGAACGCGGGACTCGCCCCGTCGACGGCCTGTACCACGTCCAGCAGGCTGACCTCCTCGGGCTTCTTGGTGAGGACGTAGCCGCCGGTCTTGCCCTGGATCGAGTGCACCAGGCCCGCGCGGGACAGCGCCTGCATCTGCTTGGCCAGATAGCTCGGCGACACGTCGTGCAGCGCGGCCAGCCGAGCCGCCGGCACCGGATCGCCGGCCGCGGTCAGCACCACGCAGCAGTGCAGTGCCCACTCCACGCCACCGGACAGTTTCATGCCACCTCCACTTGACTCGGACACATAATATCCGAGTATTATCTCGGATATCAGCTATCCGAGTTTCCGGGGCTCGACTCACGAAGGAAGGCGCACCATGAAGATCACCGTCATCGGCACCGGACTCATCGGCTCGCAGCTCGCCACCGAGCTCACCGCACGAGGCCACCAGGTGACCGCCGCATCGCTGTCGTCCGGCGTCGATCTGCTCACCGGAGCCGGCCTCGACACGGCGCTCGCCGGCGCGGAGGCAGTGGTGAACGTGACCAACTCCCCCACGTTCGATGAGCAGTCGATCAAGTTCTTCCGGACCACGGTGGGCAACCTCCTCGCCGCAGGCGAGCGGGCCGATGTGCGCCACCAGGTGGTTCTGTCCATCGTCGGCGTGGACCAGGTCCCCGAACTGGACTACTACCGCGCCAAGACGCTCCAGGAGGAGCTGCTGCGCGGCGGTCCGACGCCCTACTCCATCGTGCGCGCCACGCAGTTCTTCGAGTTCATGGAGCCGACCATGTCGTGGACCTCGGACGAGACCGCGGTGCGACTGCCCGCGACGTTGCTCCAGCCGATCGCCAGCCACGACATCGTCGACGTCCTCGCAGACGTGGCCACCGGCACGCCGCTCGGCGGGGTTCTCGAGATCGCGGGCCCCGACACGTTCACGCTCGACGAGATCGGCCGCATGACGCTGGCCGCGCGGGGCGACCGGCGCCCCGTCGTCGTCGACGACCAGGCGGGCCTGTTCGCCGCCGTCCACGGAGACGTCCTCACCCCGGGCCCCGGCGCCCGCCTGGCACCGACCCGTTACCAGGACTGGCTCAACGGCTGAGCGCGCCTTCGTCTGGCTGCACCAGTTCAAGCGACTCCGCACCCGCTACGAGCGGAACGCCGACCTCCACCAAGGCCTCCTCGAACCCGCCTGCAGCATGATCTGCCTCCGACGACTCCGAACGGCACTCTCTGTAACGATCAGCAAGGCCCGGCCCACTCCATCAGGTTGGCGAACAGCTCGGCCTGCTCGCGGGCGTCGTCCAGTGCGTGGTGGGTGTGAGGCAGGTCCGGCAGCAGCGCGGCCGGCATCGACCGCTTGCCGATCCCGGCGAACGGCACCCGCGCCCGGGCCGCGTACAGCGTCTTCATGTCCAGGCACCCCGAGTGCCCGAACGGGCTGCGCCCGGTGAACTCGATCAGGTACCAGTACAGGAACAGCCAGTCGTAGGGCGCCGGGTAGCCCACCATGACCGGCCCGTAGCGCTGCCCACCGGGCCCCGCCGCCACCTCCTCCACCCACCGGCAGAACGCCGCCATCGCCGCGTCCGGCGGGGTGCCGGTGCGCAGCAGCGCCTCCCGGTCCAGCCCGGAGACGGCGAGCGCCTGCGGGTCGAAACGCTCCGAGACCGGCCGCAGCTCGCGGTAGAACCCGGCGGCCTGCCGTCCGGCCCGCCGGAAGCCGTCCGCGTCGTGGTGCCCGGCGACGGCCGCGCCGAAGGAGAGCATCGAGTACGGGCCGGGGATCGGGCCGTCGGCCTCGACGTCCACGGAGATGTACACGGTCGGGGTGGTGCGGCGCGCTGCGGACATGCCGCGGATTCTTCCGGGTGGGGCGCTCCTGCTGCGAGCGGATTACCGCGAGAATCGGCGCATGTCCCAGCCCGCCCTGATCCCGCCCGTCCCGCCGCGGCTGCCGGAGCGTGTCCGCTGCCGGCGCTGCGGCCGGCTGCTGCACGACCCGGTCTCCCGGATGCTGCGCCTCGGCCGGGAGTGCCGCGGACCGCAGGATGCGGTGCGGGTCGTCGCGGGCGAGCAGGACACCCTGCCCGGGCTGGCCCGGCCCGGGGCCCCGGCCCCGACTCCTCTCACGACCCCGACTCCTCTCACGACCACGGAAGGCGGTGCGCCGTGACGGAGGACCTCCGTGCCCGGCTGGACACCCTGGCGACCGAGGCGTACCGCCCGGAACTGGCCGGCCTGGACCGGCTGCCCACCCTGGAGATCGCCGCGCTGATGAACGGCGCGGACCGCACGGTGCCGGAGGCGGTCGGCCGCCGCCTGCCGGAGATCGCCGCGGCGGTGGACGCGATCGCGGAGCGGCTCGCCCGCGGCGGCCGGCTGGTCTACGCGGGGGCCGGCACGGCGGGGCGGATCGGTGTACTGGACGCCGCCGAGTGCCCGCCCACCTTCGGGACCGACCCGGAGCTGGTGGTGGGCCTGATCGCGGGCGGCCCGGAGGCGGTGCTGACCGCCGTCGAGGGCGCCGAGGACAGCCGGGAGCTGGCCGTGGCCGACCTGCAGGGGATCGGCCTGACCGCGGACGACGCGGTGATCGGCGTCTCGGCCTCCGGGCGGACGCCGTACGCGGTGGCGGCCGTCGAGCACGCGCGGGCCCTGGGCGCGTTGACCGTCGGGCTCGCCTGCACCGCGGGTTCGGAGCTCGGTGCCGCGGCCGAGCACCCGGTCGAGGTGGTGGTCGGCCCGGAGGTGCTCACCGGCTCGACCCGGCTGAAGGCCGGCACCGCGCAGAAGCTGGTGCTCAACATGGTCTCGACGATCACCATGGTCCGCCTCGGCCGCACCTACGGGAATCTGATGGTCGACCTGCGGGCCACCAACGAGAAGCTTCGGGCCCGCTGCCGCCGGATCGTCGCCCTCGCCACCGGCGCCGCCCCCGAGGCGGCCGACCGTGCCCTCGACGCCGTCGGCGGCGAGGTGAAGCCCGCGATCCTCACCCTGCTCGCCGGGCTGACCCCCGCCGACGCCGCCCGCCTGCTCGCCGCGCACGGCGGCCGTCTCCGCGAGGCCCTGGAGGCTGCCGGGCACACCGCGGCCCCCGCCACCGGAGCGGGGACCGGGGCCGGCGGGGCGCCGTAGCGTCAGGCGAGGGTGGCGACCAGGGCGGGCAGCGCGCTGGCCCGAAGGGCGAGGATCGCGGAGGAGTTGCCGGCGATACTCGGCGGTCCGGCGACGGCCACCGCCGTGTAGAGGGCGACGAAGGCGGACATCAGGGCGACGGCGGACAGGTACAGGGCGACCGGCCCAGGCGGCGCAGCAGCCGGGGCATTGCCGCGAATGCCTGAAGCAGGCCGCCGCCGGTGCCGCGGCGCGAGGGGGTGGGCCGCAGCACTCGGCGCGCCGGAGCCAGGCTCAGGGCCATGAGGGCGGCACTGAGCCAGAAGACCGCGCGCCAGCCGAGCCCGGCCGCGACGGTCTGGGCGCCGATCTGCATGACGATGGCGGCGCCGAGCATGCCGCTGGTGATGCAGGTGAGGGCGGTGCCGCGGCGCGATGTGGTGGACGACGTAGGACAGCGCGGAGGGTGCGAAGGTTGCGGCGGTCAGGCCCTGCAGGCTGCGCAGGGCAATGGCGGTGGGGAGGTCGGGGGCTGCGCTGACCGCGGCGGTGGCTGCCGCAGCGGCCAGGCCCAGTGCGGCGGTCGGTCGGCCGTGCTGCTTCTGGCTGTGCGCCCGAGGGTGGTGCTGGGGTGGGACATGCGAACTCCGGAGAGGGCGTCTGGTAGAGACCCCGTGTGGTGGTGCTCCGCACGATCGGCCGATGACACCGCCGGGGTAGTGGGTCACCCGGCCGCGGAAGCCCGGCCGGGTGACGATGAAGGGGGATGCTCAGGCGGCCTGGGTGTTCAGCACGTACTCGCGCGAGGCCCGGACCTCGCCGCGCAGGGCGGACAGGTCGACGTCGAGGACGTTGCCGTTCCACTTGCGGGGCTCGCCGTTGACGAGGACGGCGCTGATGTTGCGGGCGTCGGAGCCCAGGACGACGGTGCCGATCGGGTCGTTGAGCGGCATGTTGTTGATGTCCTCGGCCTGGATGGCCAGCAGGTCGGCCTTCTTGCCCGGGGTGAGTGAACCGGTGACGGCGGCCAGGCCGTTGGTGCGGGCGCCCTGGAGGGTGGCGAAGTCCAGGACGTCGTGGGTGGTGATGCGGTGGGGCTGCTGGCCGGTGCCGTAGGCGGCGTTGACGGCGCGCATCCGCTGGATGGCGTGCAGGGCCCGCATCTGCGTGAACATGTCGCTGGCCAGGGCGACTTCGACGTCGATGCTCAGTCCGGGGCGGATAGCGACGGACAGGGCCTCGTCGACGGCGGGGATCGCGGTCTCCAGGCCGATCTGGGCGTCGGAGGTGGGGGCGAGCGCGACAGTGGTGCCGGTCTGCCCCATCGCCTGCCATGCCTCGGAGGTCAGTCCGGTGGCGTGGATGAGGGTGACGCCCGGGTTGAGGATGCCGTCCTTGGCCCAGCGCAGGATCGCCTCCGAGGAGGAGGCGCCGAAGACGGCGTCCACGCTCACTCCGATGCCCAGGTCAGCTGCCACACGGGCGAGTTCGGGACCGTAGGCGGGCACCGGTCCGGCGATCTCGTCGGTGGCCAGGGTCGCCAGGCGCAGGGTGAGCAGCTGGTCGTCGCTGCTGAAGTACCGGTCCTTGATGCGGGCCAGGTCGCCGGGCCACTGCCGGTCCCACTCGCCGAAGTGCGGGCCCATGGAGGCGTGCACGCCACGGATGCCGGTGTCGCGAAGGGCCTCGATGGCGGCGTCGGAGTGCTCGCGGGTGCGGGAGTTGTGGGAGAAGTCGAGCATGGTCGTGATGCCGCTGTCGATCGCGGTCAGAGCGGCCAGCTTGGTGCCGGTGTACATGTCCTCGGGCCGGTAGACCGTGGCGTAGCCGGCCAGGGTGGACATGACGTAGCCGCCGAGGTCGTCGACGTCCGGCATGATCCGGCGCAGCTGGGCTTCCCAGGCGTGCCGGTGGGTGTCGACGAAGCCGGGGGTGAGGATGGTGCCGGTGGCGTCGACGACCACGGCGTCGCCCGCGTTGAGGTCCGAGCCGATGGCGGTGATGGTGTCGCCCTCGACGAGGAGGTCGCCGTGCTCGATGATGCCGAGGTCGGGGTCCATCGTGACGATGGTCGCGCCGGTGAACAGGATGCGCCGGTCGTCGGCGGGGCGGCGCCGGAGCTGTTCGAGGACGGCGGCGCTGGTGGTGTCGTTGACGTTCACGAGGGTCTTCTTCCTGCAAGTCTGGGGGCGGGGGTGGTGGGCTGCCAGGGGCGCCGGTGCTGCACTGCTTCCAGCCTTGGGCACTCCCGCTGGGGCAACCAGGCCGCCGTTTCCCCAGGTGGCGCGCACCCAGGATCAGGCGTGCACGGGCGTGCGGCGGAGGTGCTGCCCCGCTCGGAATGTGGGTGTGCCGCTCCCAGGAAGCCGGCACCTGGGGAGACGGCAGCCTGGTCGGCAGCGGCCACTGGGCCAACCATGGAGCCATGACCAGCAATGACACGCCCCGCGACCCGCACCCGTACGTCGGGATGTGGGTGACCGCGGACGGATACATCCGCCAGGAACTGCTGCCGAACGGCCGCTACGACGAGGCCCGCGGAAATCGCCAAAGCGCCTACACCGGCCGCTACACCGTCACCGGCAACCACATCGACTACGTCGACGACATCGGCTTCACCGCCACCGGCGACATCCGCGACGGCATTCTCTTCCACGAACACCTGGTGCTCTACCGCGAGGGCGACGACCGCGCCCGGCAGGGACGCATCCGGTCTCGCGACTGACGGGTCACGCGGAATCTGTAGGAAGTCAGGTGTCGCTGAGAGCCCGGCCGGATTCTTCCTCCACCACGTAGGCGGGTGCCCCTCGGCCGATGCGGGACCGGAGCTCGGCGAAGGCGGCCGCGGTGGCACTGGCCGGCTCTGCCTGGTAGACAACCAGCTGCTGGTGCGGGGCACCGTTGACGGTGAAGGCCGAGAACCGGATCTCCAGAGCGCCGACCTCGGGGTGTGAGAGGTTCTTCGCCTGCTGGGCCTTGCCCTTCACGTCGTGCCGTGCCCACAGTTCGGCGAATTCGGGGCTCTTCGCGCGGAGCGTGTCGACGACTTCGGTGATCCGCGGGGAATCGGGGGCGTATCCGTAGGCCGCGCGCAGCTCGGCCGCGCACGAGTTCGCGGCCCTGTCCCAGTCCTGGTAGAAGGCACGCCCGGCGGGGTCCAGGAAGACCATGCGGGCCAGGTTGTCGAATCGCTGGAATCCGCTGTGCAGGACTGCGGCGAGCGCGTTGTACGCGAGGACGTCCTGGGCCGGGCCCAGGACGAAGGCAGGGGTGTCGGGCCAGCTGTCGATCAGCTGCAGAAGCTGGGGGCTGACCCTGTCGTGACGGGCGGGGACGCTGCGGCGCTCCTGGGGCGCGCGGGTGAGTCTGCGCAGGTGGTCGTGCGCCTCGTCGTCGAGCCGGAGCGCGGCGGCGATCGCGTCGATCACCTGGGGCGAGGGGCCGGTCTCCCGGCCCTGTTCCAGACGCATGTAGTAGTCGGAGCTCACGCCCGCGAGCACGGCGACCTCTTCGCGGCGCAGACCCGGCACCCGCCTGCGCCCGTGGTCCGGCAGGCCGACGTCCTGCGGCTTGAGGGCTTCGCGCCGCGCTCTGAGGAAGTCTCCCAATGGAGTGCTGTCGCTCATGACCCCAACCTACGGGAGGGGGAATGCCGGCCGCCGGTGGAGTGGACGTCCACGTGTCCGGCCACGCTGCACCTGTGGGGTCGACCGTTTGCGCGTTTCAGGCCGCAGCTCGCCACCACGCAACCGTGACCGCCTGTCCGCCGCCGACCCGAACGCCGCGGCGGACAGTTGGTTCGCCCTGATCAATGCCTGGATGTGTCGAGTTCGATGTGCTCGATGTCGTTGTCCAGGAAGGTGGTCAGGGCCTGGGCTTCGGTGTGGACGGCTTCCCGTTCCGGGGCGGTGAGAGGGCGCAGGGAGCTGACGTGGAGTCGGTGGTCGCGCACCGTCCAGGTGGCGGTGACGCGTCCGTCGACGAGGACGGTGCGGTGGCCCGCGACGGACAGACCGAGGTGGGGGGCGTCGATGATGCGGCTGCGGTCGTGGTAACCCAGGATGGCGTTGTCGAAGGCCGGAAGGAACCGGACGGGGGCCGGGGTGTCGGGGTGCGGGCGGGGCGCGTCGGGCAGGTCGAGCAGTTCGCGGCCGCGTTCGTCACGGAAGACGACGAGTTCTCCGCGGGCGGCTTTGACGGCGGCGGGAAGGCCGGCGAGGCCGCACCAGGCGCGTACGTCCGCGCTTGCGGCGGGCCCGTACGCGGCGAGGTAGCGGAGCAGCAGTTGCTGTCCGACGGGATCACTGCCGTCGGCGGGCAGGGGGTCGATGTCCCGTGCCAGCCAGGTGCTCAGCGGCAGGTTGCGTACGCCGGCGGTCTGGCGCCACAGGCCGCGGGGCGGGAGTTGGGCCATCGGGACGAGGGCTGCGACGAGCAGCTCGCCCAGGGCACGGCGCGGTGGACCGGGCCAGCGGTCTTCGAGAGCTCGTACCAGCTCGGTCATGGTGCGCGGCCGCTGGTCGGCCATGACCGCGCGGCCGGCGGCGGCGACCTCGTCCGTGTCGATGCCGGCCAGTTCGCGCCGGTAGGTTCCCAGCACTCGCTGGCGCAGCATGGTCCCGTGGCGGGCTCGCCAGGCGAGCGCGTCGTCGGCGGTGACGAGGTGGACGGTGCGCCGCATCAGGTGGGTGCGCACCACCTTGCGACCGGTCAGCGCATCGTCCAGTTGCCCGGGTCGGAAGTCGCAGAGGCGGGACCACAGCCCGGTGAAGGGTTCCTGGGGCTCCTGCGCCTGGAGGCCGCACAGATGGGCCACTGCCTGCGACACGGAGCTGTCGCTGCGCTCGAGCAGGTGTTGGCGGGCGAGGGTGGCGCGATTGAGGGCGCGGGTGTCGAGGACGGTCATGGCACTCTCACGCGACGGCTTGCTCGTGGGGACAGGCGCCGTCGCAGGTCCGTGTGGGTGGGTTTCCGCTGTTGTACGTGTCCGGTGCCCGCGCCGTCCGGGCCGCCCACGGGGTGGCGGCGGTTCGGACGGCGCGGGTGGGCCGGGTCGGTCGGTTCAGCTGTTGTACGGCGCGGTGACGTCCAGGACCCAGGTGACGCCGAAGCGGTCGGTGAGCATGCCGTACAGCGGCGCCCACTGTGCGGGCTCCAGGGGGCTCACGATGGTCGAGCCCGCGGCGAGCTTGCCCCACAGGACGCTGATCTCCTCGGCGTCGTCTCCGCGCACGGAGACGAAGAACGAGTTCTCGCCCCGGTGCCAGGGCAGCTGCGTGGGCACGTCGTAGGCCATGACGTGGAATCCGTTGTCGCCGACCACCTCGCCCCACATCACCCAGTCCGCCTCGCTCTCGTTCCGCACGGCGCCCGCGTCCTTGTAGGTGGCCGCGACGGTGCGCCCGCCGAAGACGGACCGGTAGAAGTCCAGTGCCTCACGTGCGGTGCCCCGGAAGTTGAGGTGGGTGGTGGTCGTGACGGGCATGATTCGTTCCTTGCCTCGGTGTGACGGATGTGCGCCGTCGGTCGTCGGTGCCGAGCGGCGGCTGCCGTGACCGGGGGTCGCGCCTCCCGAACGGCTCGTGTGCCACGATGGCAAAGGTAGAGGACAGGGTGTGTCCGGTATTCCGGGGAGGATGGGTGTCATGCAGAAGACGTCCGCCCGCCTGCTCGCGCTGCTCTCGCTCCTTCAGACGCCCCGTGCCTGGTCCGGCGACGACCTCGCCGAGCGTCTCGGTATTACCTCGCGCACCGTGCGCCGTGACATCGACCGCCTGCGCGAACTCGACTACCCGATCACGACCGTCAAGGGACCGGCCGGTGGCTACCGCCTGGAGGCCGGCACCCACCTGCCGCCCATGCTGTTCGACGACGAGCAGGCCGTTGCCCTGGCTGTCGCGCTGCACAGCGCGGCCGCCGGCACCACGGTCGCCGAAGACGCTTCCCGCGCGCTGGCCACCCTCCGCCAGGTCATGCCGTCCCGCCTGCGCCACCGTGTCGACCTGGTGCGCATCACCGCGATCCAACCGCCCGAGGCGGTCGGCGACACCGCCCGGGTCGACGCTCAGGTCCTGATAGAGCTGAGCCGCGCCATCCACGCCCGCGAGGAACTGCGCTTCGACTACGCCCCGGGTCCGGGCACCCCGGCCGGTGACGCGCGCCGCGTACAACCCCACCACCTGGTCACCTGGCGTCATCGCTGGTACCTGGTGGCCTGGGACCTCCACCGCGAGGACTGGCGCACCTTCCGCGTCGACCGCATCCGGCCCCGCACACCCACCGGCCCCCGCTTCGCCCCGCGTGACCTCCCCGGCGGCACCGTTTCCACCTTCGTCACCAGCCGGTTCCGCGGCAACGACGGCACCACCACCGACTGGCCGTGCCGGGGCGAAGTCATCCTCCACCTCCCGGCGGCCCACGTCGCGCCCTTCGCCGAGGACGGAATCGTCGTGGACGTCGGACCCCACCAGTGCCGGCTCATCCTCGGCTCCTGGTCATGGACCGGACTCGCCGCCGCGATCGGCCGCTTCGACACCGACATCGACGTCATCGACCCACCCGAACTGGCCGCCGTGTTCGGGGACCTCGCCGCCCGCTACGCCCGCGCTGCCCGTACCGCAAGACCAGAGGCCGTTCCGGAGTGGTGAGAAGGAACCACCGCAGATCCGTCCCGCAGGCCCATCGTCCCAACACCGCTACCCGGCGTCACAGCGGGTAGCGGGGCTGAGGAGTTCTCGCAGGTCAGCGATACGCCGACCTGCGAGAACTCGCATGAGGGGCTTGCATTTCCGCAGGTCAGAAGCCCTTTACAGGTCGAAGTAGAGCTCGAACTCGTGCGGGTGCGGCCGCAGGGCGATCGGGGCGATCTCGTTGGTGCGCTTGAAGTCGATCCAGGTCTCGATCAGGTCGGGGGTGAACACCCCGCCCGCGAGCAGGTACTCGTGGTCGGCCTCCAGCGCGTCGAGGACGGCGCCGAGCGAGGCGGGTACCTGCGGCACGGCGGAGTGCTCGTCGGGGGCCAGCTCGTAGAGGTCCTTGTCGACCGGCTCCAGCGGCTCGATCTTGTTCTTGATGCCGTCCAGGCCGGCCATCAGCATGGCGGAGAAGGCCAGGTACGGGTTGGAGGAGGGGTCGGGCGCGCGGAACTCGATGCGCTTGGCCTTGGCGTTCGACCCGGTGATCGGGATGCGGATCGCGGCGGAGCGGTTGCGCTGCGAGTACACCAGGTTGACCGGCGCCTCGAAGCCCGGCACCAGGCGGTGGTAGGAGTTCACCGAGGGGTTGGTGAAGGCCAGCAGCGAGGGGGCGTGCCTGAGCAGACCGCCGATGTAGTAGCGGGCGGTGTCGGAGAGGCCGGCGTAGCCCTGCTCGTCGTAGAAGAGCGGCGAGCCCTCGGTCCACAGCGACTGGTGGACGTGCATGCCGGAGCCGTTGTCGCCGAAGATCGGCTTGGGCATGAAGGTGGCGGTCTTGCCGTTCCGCCAGGCGACGTTCTTGATGATGTACTTGAACAGCATCAGGTCGTCGGCGGCGTGCAGCAGGGTGTTGAACTTGTAGTTGATCTCCGCCTGGCCGGCCGTGCCGACCTCGTGGTGCTGCCGCTCGACCTGCAGGCCGGCGGCGGCGAGCTCCAGCGACATCTCGGCGCGCAGGTCGGCGAAGTGGTCCACCGGCGGCACGGGGAAGTAGCCGCCCTTGTACTTCACCTTGTAGCCGCGGTTGCCGCCCTCCTCGATCCGGCCGGTGTTCCAGGCGCCGGCGATCGAGTCGATGTGGTAGTACGAGGCGTTGGCGCTGGTCTCGTAGCGGACCTCGTCGAAGACGTAGAACTCGGCCTCCGGGCCGAAGAACGCGGTGTCGGCGATGCCGGAGGAGGCGAGGTAGGCCTCGGCCTTCTTGGCGACGTTGCGCGGGTCGCGGCTGTAGGCCTCGCCCGTGATCGGGTCCTGGATGAAGAAGTTGATGTTGAGGTGCTTTTCGGAGCGGAACGGGTCCAGCCGGGCCGTCGCCAGGTCGGGCACGAGTGCCATGTCGGACTCGTGGATCGCCTGGAAGCCCCGGATCGAGGAGCCGTCGAACATCAGGATTTCGGACGGGTCGAAGGTCGAGGCAGGCACTGAGAAGTGCTGCATGACGCCCGGCAGGTCGCAGAACCGGACATCGACGAACTTGATGTCGTTGTCCGTGATGTACTGCCTGACCTCGTCGGCGTTGGTGAACATCCATCCTCCTCAGCTGCGTGCGGCCCACCGTAGGAGCCGCCCGTTTCCGGTGGGTGATTTCCCCGTCCTCTGCATGTTAACCAGCGGCACCCATAGTGTGGGCAAAGTCATACGGCCCGGGGCAAAACGCCCATGATGGCGCCGAGTGGTCCAGACCGCTCGGCGAGGCGTCCGCGCGTGTCGGGGGAGGCCGCCGAAGATCGCCCGTAAAGCCCGGATACTGTGGATTTCGTGGACACCAGAGATGCGTTGGGATCGTGGCTGGACGGGCCGAAGGCCGCCGCCGAGAAGATGGGCGCCGACTTCGGTCACCGCGGCGAGCGCCTCGGCCTGCCGAAGGACGGTCCCGGCTCGATCGCCGGCCCCGGCCGGCGCCTGGGCGCCCTGTTCGTCGACGGCTGGCTCTGCAGCCTCGTCGCCTACGGGCTGCTCTCCCGCGGCGACCAGGCCGCCGCCAATCTGTGGACCACCCCGCTGTTCTACGTCGTCACCGTCGTCCTGCTCGCCACCAGCGGCACCACCGTCGGCAAGCGGCTCTTCGGCCTCCGCGTCGTCCGGCTGGACGGCTCCCGCGCCTCCATCCCGCAGGTGCTGCTGCGCACCCTGCTGCTCTGCCTGATCGTCCCCGCCGCGATCTGGGACCGCGACACCCGCGGCCTCCACGACAAGGCGGTCGGCACCGCCGAGGTCCGCATCTGACCCGTCCCCCGGACGTCGAACGGCCCCGCCGCGAGGATCGCGGCGGGGCCGTGGTGTCGGTGGAGGTGGGGCTCAGCGGACCTGGCCGCCCTTGGGCATCCGGGCGCCCTTGGGCATCGGGCCCTTGGGGATCGGCGCCCGGGAGAGCAGGTCGCCCAGCGCGCGCAGCCGGTCGTTGGTCTCGGTGACCTGGGCCGGAGTGATCGCCCGCGGCAGCCGCATCAGGTGCACCTGCAGCTTCTTCAGCGGGATCTCGCCCTCGCCGTTGCCGACCATGATGTCGTGCACCGGGATGTCGCCGACGACCCTGGCCATCTTCTTCTTCTCGGCGGCGAGCAGCGGCCGCACCCGGTTCGGGTTGCCCTCACCGATCAGCGCGATGCCCGGACGGCCGACCGCGCGGTACACCGCGTCCTGGCTGCGGGTGACCGCGACCGGGGTCGGGTTGGCACTCCAGCCGCGCCGGATGTTGTTCAGTACCGCCGCGACCGCGCCCGGCTGGCCCTCCATCTGCCCGAACGCGGCTCGCTCGGCCCGGCGACCGAAGACCACCGCGACCGCCAGGAACGCCACGACGAAGCCGAGGATGCCCAGGTAGACGGGGTGTCCGATCGCAAACCCGATGGCGAGGAACACGCCGAAGGTGATGAGGCCGACGCCGGCGATGATCAGGCCGATCTTGGTGTCGACCTTCTTGGTCATGGTGTACGCCGTGCGGATCTGCTGCAGCCGCCCGGGGTTCTCGGATGTTTCCCTCGCCATAGGGCTCATGGTACGTGTCGGGGGGGCGGGATATCCAAGGGCGGTGCCCCCGACCGCCCGCGGCCGCACCCGGACGGCCCGGCGGCGGCCTCAGGAACGGCGTCGCGGCCCGGACGCCGCACCCGCGTCCAGCTCTCGCTCCGCAGCGTGCCGGCGGTTCTCGCAGACCGCGGCCCAGGCGTTGCGGCGGGCCTGCCGCTGCCCCCCGGCCAGCAGCACGCTCTCGGCGTAGCGCAGGGCGCCGCCAACCGACGGCATCCGCGCCGGCCGCAGACCGCGAGGCGATCCGCTCACTGCCTCCATGCTCAACAGCTCCCCTCAAGGACCTACGGACGACCGACACCGCCAGCGTCGCCCGCAGGTGTTACCGATCGGTGACCTGCCGGTCAAAGTCGCATGAAAGCCGCACGACCGCAAGACGGCCGCGCCGGAGGTACGCCGGAGGGCGGCAGGCCGCGGCCCGCCGCCCTCCGAAGCTTCCGGTACGACCCTCGTGTGGCCGCTCGGGCGGCCTCAGACGGCCGCGCGCTCGCGGTGCTCCAGCGCCTGCCGGTACAGCCGGCCCGCCCGGTACGAGGACCGCACCAGCGGACCCGACATCACACCGGCGAAGCCGAGCTCCTCGGCCTCCTGCTGCAGCTCCACGAACTCGTGCGGCTTCACCCAGCGCTCCACCGGGTGGTGGCGCAGCGAGGGCCGCAGGTACTGGGTGATGGTGATCAGCTCGCAGCCGGCCCCGACCAGGTCCGCCAGCGCCTGGCTGACCTCCTCGCGGGTCTCGCCCATGCCGAGGATCAGGTTGGACTTGGTGACCAGGCCGGCCGCGCGGGCCTGCGTGATGACGTCCAGCGAGCGCTCGTAGCGGAAGGCCGGGCGGATCCGCTTGAAGATCCGCGGCACCGTCTCGACGTTGTGCGCCAGCACCTCGGGCCGTGAGGAGAACACCTCGGCCAGCTGCTCCGGGACGGCGTTGAAGTCCGGGATCAGCAGCTCGACACCCGTCCGGCCGGCCTCACGGCCGGCCGTCAGCGCGTGCACCTGGCGGACCGTCTCGGCGTACAGCCAGGCCCCGCCGTCCTCCAGGTCGTCGCGGGCGACACCGGTGATCGTGGCGTAGTTGAGGTCCATCGTGACGATGGACTCGGCGACCCGGCGCGGCTCGTCCCGGTCGAACTCGGCGGGCTTGCCGGTGTCGATCTGGCAGAAGTCGCAGCGGCGGGTGCACTGGTCACCGCCGATGAGGAAGGTGGCCTCGCGGTCCTCCCAGCACTCGAAGATGTTGGGGCAGCCGGCCTCCTGGCAGACGGTGTGCAGCCCCTCCTTCTTCACCAGCGACTGGAGGGCGTTGTACTCCGGGCCCATCTTCGCCCGGGTCTTGATCCACTCGGGCTTCCGCTCGATGGGGGTCTCGCTGTTGCGGACCTCCAGGCGGAGAAGCTTCCTGCCGTCGGGCGCGACAGCGGACACGTGCAACTCCTAGAACTAGACGGGGTACCCCCAGGGTACGCCTGTGCTTTCATCGCCTGTACCGGGCCTGTTGCCCCTCAATCGCAGGGCAACAGGGCTACTCGCCGGTAGATTCCCGCCTCAGCGGGCGAGCGCGGGCTCCGGCAGCTCCGCGAGGATGCCCGCCAGGTGCTTCTGCACCACCGGCAGCGCGTCCGCCACACCGAACGGCCGGCCCAGCTCCCCGGCCAGCGACCCCACCCCGGCGTCCCGGATCCCGCACGGCACGATCCGGTCGAACCACGTCATGTCCGGGTCGCAGTTCAGCGCGAACCCGTGCATCGTCACCCCGCGCGCCACCCTGACACCGATCGCCGCCAGCTTCCGGTCGTCACCCCGCTGACCCGCGTTCGACGGCGCGTACTCCGGCCCCGCCAGCCGCGGGTCGATCCCCAGCGGAAGGCCCATCCGCAGCGTCAGCCGGCCGATCTCCACCACCTGCGACGGATCCACCACCGCGTCCGGGATCTCCTCGCCGAGCACCCACACCCCGCTGCGGCCCTCCACCCGCGAGGTCGCCACCCCGAACTCGGCACAGGCGCGGATCAGCGCCTCCTCCAGCCGGCGCACGTACGCCACCACGTCGATCGGGTCCGGCAGCTTGACGATCGGGTACCCCACCAGCTGACCCGGACCGTGCCAGGTGATCTCACCACCGCGGTTCACCTGCACCACCGGCGTCCCGTCCAGCGGGTAGTCCTCCGGGTTGGTGCGCTTGCCCGCCGTGAACACCGGCGGGTGCTCCAGCAGCAGCACGGTGTCCGGGATCTCGTCCGCGACGCGCAGCGCGTGCAGCCGCTGCTGCTCCTCCCAGGCCTCCGGGTACGGGACGGCGCCCTCGCCGATCCCCATCGTCACGAACCGTACGTTCTCGCTCACCGCTGCTCCTTGCCAGGCGTTCGAGACCAACCCGGTCACTGTACGCCTGCCCCGGAACGACCCGGCGAGGGCAGGTCCTAGGGGTCGGCCAGCAGCTGGAGCCGCAGCGCCAGCTGGAGTTCCAGGGCGCGTTCGGGGGCGTTCCAGTCGTGGCCCAGCAGGACCTCGATCCGGTCCAGGCGCTGGACGACCGTGTTCACGTGGACGTGGAGCTCGTCCTTGGCTCGGGTGAGGCTGCCGCCGCAGTCGAAGTAGGCCCGCAGGGTCCGTACCAGTTCCGTCCCCCGCCGGGCGTCGTACGTGACGAGCGGTCCGAGCGCCGACCCGACGAAGCCCGCGACGTCGTGCCCGTCGCCGAGCAGCACACCGAGGAAGCCGAGCCCGGCGGCGGAGGCCCCGGCGCCCTCGCGGCCGAGCACCCGCAGGGCCCGCACGCACCGCACCGCCTCCCCGTGCGCGGCCGCCAGCGCGGCCGGGCCGGCGGCGGGCCCGCCCGCGCCGACGGTGACGGAACAGCCGGCGAGCCGGGCGAGCCGGTCCGCGGCGTCGGCGGCGGCCCGGTCGGGCGGGGTGCCGTCGTCGGGCAGCAGCAGGACGACGGCCTCGCCGTGCTCGGCGCTGATGCCGCGGGTGCCGAACAGGTAGCGGGCGGCGGCCCCGGCGAGCCGGATGCGGCCGGCGGGGTCGGCCTCGGCGACCAGGACGAGGTGGCGGCGGCCCAGGTCGACGCCGAGCCGCCGGCCGCGTGCGGTGAGTCCGGCCGGGTCCCGGTCGGGTGCGGTGAGCAGGTCGGCGAGGAGTTCCCCGCGGACCCGGTTCTCCGTTTCGGCGACGGACCGCCGCAGCAGCAGGAGCAGCGCGGTCACCACGCTGGCCCGTTCGAAGATCCGCCGGTCGGCGTCGTCGAGACCGGCCCGGCCGCGCAGCACGAGGCCGCCGAGCAGGTCGTGGCCGGCCAGGGCGGCGCACACCCAGTCCTCGCCGCGGCGCACCGCCCTGCCCTCGGTGCGGGAGGCGGCGAGCGCCTCGGCGAGATGCCGGGAGGGGCCGGCGGCGCCGTCCGGTCCGGGGCGGCCGGTGAGCAGGTGGCCCTCGGTGTCGTGGACGGCGACCTCGCCGCCGAGCAGGGTGGCGACCTCGGCGGCGACATCGGCGGCCTCGGCGCCGCGCAGCACCAGGTCGGTCAGCCGGTCGTGGGCCTGCTCGGCGCGCTGGACGGCGGTGGCGTGCGCCTGGATGACGTGGTTGGCGGCGGCGAGGTCGGTGAGCGCGGCCCGGGTGTCGGCGAGCGCCTTCGCGGTGTCCAGGGCGACGGCGGCGTGCGCGGCGAGGGTGCACAGCAGGGCGACCTCGTCCGGGGAGAACGCCCGCGGGGAGCGGTCGGCGGCGAACAGCACACCGATCACCCGGCCGCCGAGCAGCAGCGGCACGCCGATGATCGCGACCAGGCCCTCGTCCAGCACGCCGGCGTCGATGCTGCCGGTGTGGTGGAACCGCTCGTCGGTGCGGTAGTCGGGGGTGGCGTAGGGCCTGGCGGTCTGCGCGACCAGGCCTCCGAGGCCGTCGCCGAGGCTGAGCCGCAGCGTCTGGAAGAGCTGCGAGACCGAGCCGTCGGTGACCCGCATGTACGTGTCCCCGGCGTCCTCGTCGGGGAGGGTGAGGTACGCGGTGTCGGTGCCGAGCAGCATCCGGGCCCGCCGGACGATCGCCTGGAGCACCGCGTCGAGGTCCCGGGAGGCGGCGAGGTCGCCCGCGGTGTCGAAGAGGGCGGTCAGTTCGGCCTCACGCCGCCGGTGCTGACGCAGCGTCCGGTGCACCCGCAGCGCCTGCCAGGCGGCGGCGTCGATCTCGGCGAGCACGGCGGGGGGCGCGCCCTGCCGGCGCGCCTCGGCGAGCACCTCGGCGAAGTCCTCGGTGGCCGCGCCGGAGGCGAGCAGGTCGATCAGCCGGCGCAGGGCGGGGGCCGCGCTCTCGGGGGGCTCGTTCATGGTGCGGGCCATCGTGCCATTCATCCGTGCGGTGCGGGAGCGGTGCGGCCCGGGGGCTGGGGGAGTGCCCCGGGCCGCACCTGGCGGGTCAGCCGACCGGGACGCTCGCGCGGGCCGGCTCGGTCTCGGCGAGGTCCTCGCCGCGGGTCTCCCGGGAGCAGAGCACCGCGAGGACGGTGATCGCGGCCGCGATCGCCACGTACACCGCGATCGGGGTGGAGCTGCCGTAGTCCTTGAGCAGCGCGGTGGCGATCAGCGGGGCCGGCGCGCCGGCCGCCACCGAGGAGAACTGGGCGCCGATGGAGGCACCTGAGTACCGCATCCGGGTGGCGAACAGCTCGGAGAAGAACGCCGCCTGCGGGGCGTACATCGCGCTGTGGAAGACCAGGCCGATCGTGATCGCGGCGACCAGTGCGCCGAACGACTTCGTGTCCACCATGCCGAAGAAGACGAACGCCCAGACGCCCACACCCACCGCGCCGGCCAGGTACACCGGCTTGCGGCCGATCCGGTCGGAGAGCGCGCCGAACAGCGGGATCAGCGCGAACTGGATCGCGGAGGCGATCAGTACCGCGTTCAGTGCGGTCTGCTTCGGCAGGTGCACGTGGCCGACCGCGTACGCCAGCACGAAGGTGGTCATCACGTAGTACGAGATGTTCTCGGCCATCCGGGCGCCCATGGCGACCAGCACGTCACGCCAGTGGTTGCGCAGCACCGCGACGATCGGCGGCTGCTCGGCCGTCTTCCGGGCCTTCGCCGCGGCCAGCGCCTGTTGGAACAGCGGCGACTCGTCCACCGAGAGGCGGATCCACAGGCCGACCATCACCAGCACCGCGGACAGCAGGAACGGCACCCGCCAGCCCCAGGAGAGGAACGCCTCGTCCGACAGAGTGGCCGTCATCAGCGACAGCACGCCCGCCGCCAGCAGGTTGCCCGCCGGGGCGCCGCCCTGCGGCCAGGACGCCCAGAAGCCGCGCCGCGCCTTGTCGCCGTGCTCGGAGACCAGCAGCACCGCGCCGCCCCACTCACCGCCCAGCGCGAAGCCCTGCACCAGCCGCAGCGCGGTGAGCAGCAGCGGCGCCGCGACACCGATCTGGCGGTACGTCGGCAGGCAGCCGATCAGCGTGGTCGCGCCGCCCATCAGCAGCAGGCTCAGCACCAGCAGCCGCTTGCGGCCGATCCGGTCGCCGAAGTGCCCGAACACCAGGGCGCCCAGCGGACGGGCCGCGAAGCCGATCGCGTAGGTGAGGAAGGACAGCAGCGTGCCGGTCAGCGGGTCGCTGTCGGGGAAGAACACCTTGCCGAAGACCAGCGCGGCGGCGGTGCCGTACAGGAAGTAGTCGTACCACTCGACGGTGGTGCCGATGAGGCTGGCGCCGACCACCTTCCAGAGCGGGGAGCCTTGTCTCGCGACGTCGGGAGAGTGGGCCATGGGGTCACCTGTTCTCGGGGGAGGGGCTGTGCGGGAGGGTGCGGGCCGGGCCCGCGGGCCCGGCGGGAGGGTCAGTGGGCCGTCCAGCCGCCGTCCACGGGCAGGCTGGCCCCGGTGATGTAGGAGGCGGACGGCGAGCAGAGCCAGAGCGCCAGCTGCGCCACCTCGTCGGGTTCGATGAGGCGCTTGACGGCGGTGCGGTCGAGCATGATCTGCTCCACCACCTCGTCCTCGCGGATGCCGTGCGCCAGGGCCTGGGCGGCGACCTGCCGCTCCACCAGGGCGGTGCGCACGTAGCCCGGGTTGATGCAGTTGCTGGTGACGCCGTAGGGGGCGCCCTCCAGGGCCGCGGTCTTGCTGAGCCCCTCAAGTCCGTGCTTGGCGGTCACGTAGGCGGACTTGAAGGCGCTGGCGCGCAGCCCGTGCACCGAGGAGATGTTGACGATGCGTCCCCACTCGTTCCCGTACATGTGCGGCAGGGTGCGGCGGATGATCCGGAACGGCGCCTCCACCATGACCTTCTGGATCAGCGCGAACCGCTCCGTGGGGAACTCGTGCAGCGGCGCGACGTGCTGCAGGCCGGCGTTGTTCACGACGATGTCGGCGTCGTCCGGCAGGGCCTCCACCGCCTGCGGGTCGGAGAGGTCGGCGACGACGGCGACCCCGCCGATCCGCCCGGCGAGCTCCTCGGCCGGGGCGGCGGCGAGGTCGACGACGTAGACCCGCGCGCCGGCCGCGGCGAAGGCCTCGGCGCAGGCCCGGCCGATGCCGGAGGCGGCGCCGGTGACCAGTGCCGTCCGGCCCTGCAGGGCCGGCGCCGGGGCGGTGGCTGAAGTGGTGTCCATGGCCGAGAACGGTAGGAACCCTCCGCCCGCGCACCTATGTGTCCGGACGACACATGTGCCCGCTCCGGCATGTGCGGGCGGTCCATGGGCCGGCCACAGGCGCACCGGTGGTGCAACCCAAACCCCGTGTGCGCCTGCTTCCCCGTAACGGGCGCCCCTGCATCACCCGTTCGGAGGATTGCACGCCCGAATCGGCCCATAGCGCCCGAATGCTCGCTACTGTCACGCCGATTCCCGACAGGGGGCGCCGCCCCGAATACCGGGGGGACCGGTGCGGCGCTCGAGAGGTGTTGACTGATATGCCCCAACGGCCTGTGACCGACAGCCCGGCGTTCGGACCGCTCGATGCGCTCGACCCGCACGAAGTGCCGGCCGGGGCCCCTCCGCTGGTGTCCGACGAAGACGACGACCGCCCGGTGGAGAGCGCCACCGGGAGCCACCGCACCCAGAACCCGCAACTCGCCGCGCTCATCGAGGAGTCCGGCTTCTCGCACGCCGGCCTCGCCCGGCGGGTCGACCAGCTCGGCCTGGAGCACGGCCTCGACCTGCGCTACGACAAGACCTCGGTGACCCGCTGGCTGCGCGGCCAGCAGCCCCGCGGCGCGACCCCGGCGCTGATCGCCGAGGTCTTCACCCGCCGGCTCGGCCGCCGGCTCACCGCCCAGGACGTCGGCCTCGACGCCTGCGCCCCGGTCTACGCCGGGCTGGAGTTCGCCGAGACACCGCAGGAGGCCGTCGACATCGTCGCCTCCATGTGGCGCAAGGACAACGGCCCGTACGCCGAACTCCGCAAGATCGCCTTCACCCCGGCCGGCCTGGTGGTGCCCAGCCGCGACTGGCTGATCGGCCGCACCGACGAGCGGGTCGCCCGGGACGCCACCACGCTGCCCCCGGAGGAGCTGGCCGGCGCCCGGCCCGCCGCGCCCGGGGCCGCCACCCGCCCGCCGTCCCGCCCCGTCCCCGGGCGGGTGCCGCAGCAGGCCCGCCGGCCGCTCGCCGGCACCGAGAGCGCCGAGCCCGCCCCCGGGCGCGACTCCCGCCCCGCCGTCCGGGTCGGCCGCGGCGACATCGCCGCGATCCGCGCGGTCGGTGACCTGTTCCGCGCGCTGGACCACGCCTACGGCGGCGGCCACGCCCGACAGGCCCTGGTGCGCTACCTGGAGAGCGAGGCCGAGCCGATGCTGCGCGGCCGCTACGGCGAGCAGATCGGCCGGGCGCTGTTCGGCGCCGTCGCCGACCTGACCCGGCTCGCGGGCTGGACGTCCTTCGACATCGCCGCGCACGGCCTCGCCCAGCGGTACTTCGTCCAGTCGCTGCGGCTCTCCCAGGCCGCGGGGGACCGCGTGCTCGGCGGCTTCGTGCTCACCACCATGAGCCAGCAGGCCGTCCACCTCGGGCACGGCCGGGAGGCCATCCAGCTCGCCCGGGTCGCCCAGCAGGGCGTCGGCACCACGGCGGCCCCGGTCGTGCAGGCGCTGATGCACGCCGCCGAGGCCCGCGGCCACGCGCTGCTCGGCGACGTCCGCTCCTGCACCGCGTCGATGGTCCGCTGCGAGCGCGCACTGGCCACCGCCCGCCCGGGCGACGAGGCGCCGTCCTGGTCGCGGTACTTCGACGAGGCCCAGCTGGCCGACGAGTTCGCGCACTGCTACCGGGACCTGCAGCAGTGGCGGCCCGCCGCCCAGCACGCCGAGAAGTCGCTGCGGCTGCGCGCCCCCGCGTACGCCCGCAGTCGGATCCTCTGCCGGCTGGTGCTGGCCACCGCCCGGCTCGGGATGGGCGAGGTCGAGGAGTCCTGCACGATGGCGGGCGAGTCGCTGCGGGCCGCCGGCGAGATGCGTTCCGCCCGCACGGTGGAGTACCTGCGGGACTTCCACCGGCGTCTGGCCCCCTACCGGGCCACCCCCGCCGTCCGTGCCTTCGAGGAGGCCGCGCGGCAGGCCGGGGTGCTCTGAGCGTCGTCCGGTGGCCCGCCGCGCCGGCGGGCCACCGGACGGGCAGGGTCAGGCCGCCACGTCGGAGGCCCGCACCGAGGTCTCCAGCCCGAGGTCGCGCAGCACCGCCTGCGCGGCCCGGCGCCCCGACACCAGCGCGCCCTGCACGCTGCTGGTGTCCCGGTGGTCGCCGCACACGTACAGCCCGGCGAGCACCCGGACCGACCGGCGGAAGTGGTGCGGCGCCGGCATCGCCGGTACCGCGTCCGGGGCGTGGCGCACACTCAGGAACTCCCACCCGGCGGTGGAGGTGCCGTACAGCTCCGCCAGCCGCCGGCGCACGACCGGCTCGAACCCGGCCGGCCCGCCGATGTCGAAGCCGCGCCGGCCCAGCACGACGGTGGCGACCAGCGCCCGCCCGGCCGGCGCGTACGAGGGGTGCACGTCGCTGAGCACCAGCGAGTGCGCCACTCCGGACCGGTCGGCGTCCAGCAGCAGGGCCGGCTCGCCCAGCGGCGAGCGGTCCGCCGCGTGGAAGTACGTCGTCACCGGGTGGAAGTCGGGCAGCCGCAGCCCCGGCAGCAGCGTGGCCGCCGACCGCCCGTCACAGGCCAGCACCACGGCCTGGCACGTCACCCGGCCGTGCCGGGCGGTCTGCACGCCGTCCGCGGCGACCCCGGTCACCTGCACGCCCGTCCGGACCGTCCCGGCCGGCAGGCCCTCGGCCAGCTGGGCCGGCACCGAGGCCGAACCGCCGGCCGGCAGACAGAGCCGGCCCCGAGCGTACGAGCGCAGCACCAGGTCGGCGACCCGGCTGCTGGTGGTGAGCGAGCGGTCGGCCAGCAGGGCGCCCAGCAGCGGCCGCAGGAAGCCGTCGACGGTGCGCCCGCCGAGACCGCGGTCGGCCAGCGCCCGGGCCGCGGTGGTCTCCGGCCGGGCCAGCAGCCGGGGCACGGGGGTGGCGGCGAGCCGGTTCAGCGACGCGGCGAGCCGGGCCCGCTCCAGCGGGCTGCCCGGCGCCCCGCCGAGCGTGCCCCGGCTGCCGGCCGGGCGGGCGGCGGACTGCTGGGGGATGCCCACCCGGTGCCGGCGCCCCGCGCTGTGCACCAGGACGGCGGGCGCCAGCGGGCGCAGATCCAGCCGGTCGAGGTCGAGCCGGCGGGCCGGCTCGGGGTGGTCGGTGTTGAGCAGGTGGACGCCGTGGTCGAGCCGGAATCCGTCCAGCTCGTCCGAGGCCATCCGGCCGCCGATGCGCCGGCCGGCCTCCAGGACCTGGACGCTGAGGCCCTGTCCGGTCAGCGCGCGGGCGGCGGCCAGGCCCGCGAGGCCGGCGCCGACCACGACCACGTCCGGATCGGACGGCTGGCGGGTACGGCGGATGAAGTCGTATGCGGGCACGGGTGTGCTCCCTCCCTGACGGCGGCCTCCGGGCCCGCGCGGCGACGGCCGGACCGTGGAGCTCCGGCCGAGGCGGGCAGCGGGGTGCCGGGTACGGTCCGTCAAACGTGATGCCCCGTCAATGTGCTGATCAGACTGGCGGGCCCGGTGAAATCGGGCCACCGGCCGGGTCGTGGTGGCACTGCGGAGGGGCTCGGTCACCGAGCGTGCGCCGGACCAGCGGCGATCCGGCGCCGCCTGGCGCACACGGTCACGGCAGGCGCGACGGCGCGCCCTCCGTCTGCAACCGTGCGCCCCTGTGCGCCCCGAATGCGGACCGGGTCCGCCCCGCATACGGGGCCGCTTACCCGGAACCGGACCCTCTCAGTCCTGCACGGTTCCGCCCGATTCCGCCCCGCGCGCCCGCTCAGCCCTGCCCGGGTTCGCCCAGGACCGTCCGCCCGCGGCCGCTCAGCCCTGCAGCGCCGCCCGGACCACCGCGTCGGCGGCCGGGTGCCGGAACCGGAACCCGGCCGCCAACAGCCGCTCCGGCACCACCCGGTGGCTGCCCACCACCTCGACCGACATCTCGCCGAGCACCGCCTGCAGCGCGAACCCCGGCACCGCCAGCACCGTCGGCCGCCCCAGCGCCCGCCCGAGCGCCTCCGTCAGCTCCGCATTGGTCACCGGCACGGGACCGGTCAGGTTCACCGGGCCGGAGAGCGTCGGACGGTCGATCAGGAACCGCAGCGCGGCCACCTCGTCCGCCAGCGACAGGATGCTCCAGTACTGCCCGCCGGAGCCCAGCCGCCCGCCCAGCCCCAGCCGGAACAGCGGCAGCATCCGACCGAGCGCACCGCCGCCCGCCGCCAGCACCAGGCCGGTCCGCGGATGCACCACCCGGATCCCGGCGTCCTCCGCCGGCCGCGCGGCCGCCTCCCACTGCACGCACACCCCGGCCAGGAAGTCGTCCCCGGCCGGCGCACCCTCGTCGATCACCCGGTCGCCGGTCTGCCCGTAGAAGCCGACCGCGGAGGCGCTCACCAGGACCTTCGGCGGCCGCCTCAGCTTCGCCAACGCACCCGCAACCGTCTCCGTGCCGAGCACCCGGCTGTTGCGGATCTCCTCCTTGTACGCCCGCGTCCACCGCCGGTCGCCCACCCCGGCCCCCGCCAGGTGCACCACCGCGTCGACACCCTCCAGCCCGGCCGCGTCGATCTGCAGCAGGTGCGGGTTCCACCCCACCCCGACCGTCCCGTCCGGCTGCCACCCGACCCGGCTCCGGTGCCGCACCAGCCGCACCACCTCGTGCCCGTCCGCGAGGAGCGAACGGACGAGAGCAGAACCGATCAGACCCGTGGACCCTGTCACCGCAATGCGCATACCCCCCATCCTCCCAGCCCGCCCAGCCGCGCCCGGGCAGGCCGAGCCCACCGGGCGCGCGGCGCCGCACCGCCGGCAGGGCCGTCCCGCCCCGGGCGCGGGCATCCCGCCGCCCATGGCCGCGCCCCGCCGGCGCGTCCTAGCATGGCGGCCATGTCATCCGACGACCTGACGATCCGTGCGGCCCGCGCCGAGGACGACCGCGCGCTCGCCGCCCTCGACCGCGCCGTCTGGTCCGTCCTCAGCGAGGTCGCGCCCCGGCGCGCCGAGGGCACCGCCTTCTTCGACGAGCAGCACACCCCCGACGGCTACCTGGTCGCCGAACTCGGCGGCGAGGTCGTCGGATACGTCCGCCAGGCGCCGCCCACCCCGCTCGCCAGCAACCGCCACGTCCGCCAGATCCAGGGCCTGGCCGTCGACCACGGCGTCCGCGGGCACGGCGTTGGCCGGGCCCTGGTCGAGGCCGCCTGCGCGGCCGCCGCGGAGGCCGGGGCACGCCGCATCACCCTGCGGGTGCTCGGCCACAACACGCCCGCCCGCCGGCTGTACGAGCGGTGCGGCTTCACGGTGGAGGGTGTGCTCCGCGACGAGTTCCTGCTCGACGGCGGTTACGTGGACGACGTCTGGATGTCCCGCCCGCTGCCCGCCTGACGCACCGCCAGGCCCGTCCGGTCCAAGTCGTGACCTCGCCGCCCCTGCCGGGCCGTGCCCCGGGACCGGTACCGTACGGCCGTGAGCACATCGACTCCTCCCGGCTGGTACCCGGTCCCGGAGGCCGGGCCGGGCGGCACCGCGCAGGAACGCTGGTGGGACGGCAACGCCTGGACGGCCGAGGTCCGCCCCGCCCAGTCCGCCGCGTCCCCGCAGCCCGCGCAGATCGCCGACGCCCCCACCCAGGCCTGGACCGGCCAGGCCGTCCCGCAGCCCGGGTACGGCTATCCGCAGCAGCAGCAGCCGGGCCCCTACGGCTACCCGCAGGCCGGCCCGGCGTACGCCTACCCGTCGACCGCCACGGGCCCGAAGAACCGCAACGGGCTGATCATCGGCATCGCCGCCGGCGTGCTGGCACTGGCCGCCGTCGCCGGAGTGGGGCTGGTGCTCGCCGACGGCGACGACGATCCGGTGATCACCGCCCCGCCGCCGGTGAGCTTCTCCGCCTCCCCGCGGACCAGCCCGAGCGTGCCGCGGTTCAGCCCCAGCCCGCGCACCAGCACGCCCCCGGTCGCCGGCAGCACCCTCCCCGACGTGATGCACGGCTGGCGGGTGCCGCGCCCCACCGGCTGGACGGTGCACACCAGCAGCAGCACCAGTTCGGTCTACGAGGTCACCGGCCCGTACGACTGCGGCATGCAGACGCAGTGCATCCGAGGCCAGTTCTCCGTCGAGACGCTCTCGGTGCCCGGCACGGACGCCGCCTCGGTCGCCAAGGCGCGGATCGTCGACTACGCACCGAAGATCTTCGGCGACCTCACCTCCCACGAGGAGGCCGGCTCCGGCCCCGTCGTCGTCGCCGGCGCCATCGGCTACGCGGTGCGCTGGCACGTCACCCCGCAGCAGGGCGCCGCCGGCTACGTGCTGATGGTGGCCGTGCCGGACGCCCGCGGTGCCGGCTTCGTCCTGCTGCACGGCGGCGTGGACGACGACCCCAAGGCGCCCACGCCCGGCACCCTGGACGCGATCGTCACGGGCATCCGCTCCACCACGGCGGGCAGCAACGCCTGAGCCGAGGCCCGGCCGGGGCGCCGGCATCACCGCCCGAAACGCTCCCACAGCCGGGGGAAGCGCTTCGCCATGATGCCGTCGTCCTCGAAGTCGAACGGCGCGCCCTCCGGGTCGTCCTGCGGTGCCAGGCCGAGGTCGGGCAGCGGCAGACCGGTCAGCTGTTCGTGCGCCTCGTCGGCGGCGTAGCCGAGGTCCTCGGCCTCGCCGTCCTCCTCCTCGTCGAAGTCGGGCAACAGCACCGCCAGCTCGTCCGGCTCGTGCACGGCATGCTCGTACACCTCGCGGCCCTGCCCGATCAGCCAGCACCGGAAGAAGTCGAAGTCGTCCGCGGAGGCCCCGCCCAGCATCAGGTGCGCGGCGGCCCACAGCTCGGTGGTGAAGGCCCGCTGGAACCGGGCCTCGAACAGCCGGGCGTAGTCGACGACGTCGTCCGGGGTGAGCTGCACCAGCCGGTCGACCAGCGCGTCCGCCTGGTCGTCCGGATCCCCCGCCGCGGCCTCGCGGGTCTCGTCGATCAGCTGCCAGAAGTCCGTCTCGTACATCACGGCTCCAGCATCCACGCTCACCCCGGCCAATGCATGCGAGGCGCGACGGGGACAGGCGGAGCGGGACACCGGACGGCGCGAAAGCACGGACCCCCGCCCCGAGCGGAAGGGCCCGCCGGTACCGAAAGCGCGGAGCGAGGGAGCGCAGCGACGGAGCGACAAGTGTCGGTGCCGGGTTCGGAGGGCCCGGAGGCGAGCGGGCGAAAACGCGGACCCCCGCCCCGGTGTCCCGGGGCGGGGGTCCGCCGTGCGTGCGTCCGCGGAGTGCGGCGCAGACCTTACAGGCCGAGCTCGACCTCGAACTCGCCGGCCTCCAGGATCTCCTTCACGGCCACCAGGTAGCGGGCGGCGTCCGCGCCGTCCACCAGGCGGTGGTCGTAGGAGAGCGACAGGTAGGTCATGTCGCGGATGCCGATGGCGGTGCCGCCGTCGGCCTCGATGACCACCGGGCGCTTCACCGTGGCACCGATGCCCAGGATCGCGACCTGGTTCGGCGGCACGATGACGGTGTCGAACAGGGCGCCGCGCGAACCGGTGTTGCTGATGGTGAAGGTCGCGCCGGACAGCTCGTCCGGGGTGATCTTGTTGCTGCGGACCTTGTCGGCCAGCTCGGCGGTCTTCTTCGAGATGCCGGCGATGTTGAGGTCGCCCGCACCCTTGATGACCGGGGTCATCAGACCCTTCTCCGAGTCCACCGCGATACCGATGTTCTCGGTGTCGAAGTAGGTGACGGTGCCCTCGGCCTCGTTGATCCGGGCGTTGATGACCGCGTGGGCCTTCAGCGCCTGGGCCGCGGCCTTGACGAAGAACGGCATCGGGGACAGCTTCACGCCCTCGCGGGCGAGGAAGGAGTCCTTGGCCTTGCCGCGCAGCGACATGATCTTGGTGACGTCCACCTCGACCACGCTGGTCAGCTGCGCCTGCTCGTGCAGGGCCTTCAGCATGTTGTCGCCGATGACCTTGCGCATGCGGGTCATCTTGACCGTCTGGCCGCGCAGCGCGGACGGCGCGGCGGCGGCCTTCGGCGCGGCGGCGGGGGCGGCGGCGGGAGCGGCCTGGGCGGCCTTCGCGGCCTCGGCCGCGGCGAGCACGTCCTGCTTGCGGATGCGGCCGCCGACACCGCTGCCGGCGACGGCCGAGAGGGCCACTCCGTGCTCGGCGGCGAGCTTGCGCACCAGCGGGGTCACGTAGGCGTCGCCGTTGTCCGCGGCCGGGGCGGCCGGAGCAGCCGGGGCGGCAGCGACCGGCGCCGGAGCGGCGACCGGGGCGGGAGCCGGGGCGGCGGGGGCAACCGGGGCCGGAGCCGCGGCGACCGGAGCCGGAGCGGCCGGAGCGGGCGCCGGAGCGGCAGGGGCCGGGGCGGCAGGGGCCGGGGCGGCAGGGGCCGGAGCGGCCGGAGCGGCAGGGGCCGGGGCGGCGGCGACGGCACCGGCGGCACCGATCAGGGCGAGCTGGGCGCCGACCTCGGCGGTCTCGTCCTCGCCGACCAGGATCTTCACCAGGGTGCCGGCGACCGGCGACGGGATCTCGGTGTCGACCTTGTCGGTGGAGACCTCGAGCAGCGGCTCGTCGACCGCGACGGTGTCGCCCTCGGCCTTCAGCCAGCGGGTGACGGTGCCCTCGGTCACGGACTCGCCGAGCGCCGGCAGCAGCACCGGGGTGGCGTCGCCCGCGGGGGCGGCCGGGGCCGGAGCGGCGTCGGCGACCGGGGCGGGGGCAGCGGCGACCGGGGCCGGAGCGGCGACCGGCGCGGCCTCCGCGGCCGGGGCCGGAGCGGCGGCCGGGGCGCCCGAGCCGTCGTCGATGATGGCCAGCTCGGCGCCGACCTCGACCGTCTCGTCCTCGCTGACCTTGATCGACGCGAGGATGCCGGACGCGGGGGCCGGGATCTCGGTGTCGACCTTGTCGGTGGAGACCTCGAGCAGCGGCTCGTCGGCCTCCACGCGCTCACCCTCGGCCTTCAGCCAGCGGGTGACGGTGCCCTCGGTCACGCTCTCGCCCAGTGCGGGCAGTGTTACTGAGACCGCCATGGTTTCAGCGACTCCTATCAAGTCTTGCGTACAGGAATGGACAACTCGGGGGGTGCCGCGGATCAGTCGTGCGCGTGCAGCGGCTTGCCGGCCAGCGCCAGGTGCGCCTCGCCCAGGGCCTCGGACTGGCTGGGGTGCGCGTGGATGAGCTGCGCGACCTCGGCGGGCAGGGCCTCCCAGTTGTAGATCAGCTGGGCCTCGCCGACCTGCTCGCCCATGCGGGCGCCGACCATGTGGACACCCACCACGGCGCCGTCCTTGACCTGGACGAGCTTGATCTCGCCGGCGGTCTTGAGGATCTTGCTCTTGCCGTTGCCGGCCAGGTTGTACTTGAGCGTGACGATCTTGTCCTTGCCGTACTGCTCGGCGGCCTTGGCCTCGGACAGGCCGACGGAGGCGACCTCCGGGTTGGAGTAGGTCACGCGCGGGATGCCGTCGTAGTCGATCGGGACGACCTTCAGGCCCGCCAGGCGCTCGGCGACGAGCATGCCCTCGGCGAAGCCGACGTGGGCGAGCTGCAGGGTCGGGACGAGGTCGCCGACCGCCGAGATGGTCGGCACGTTGGTGCGCAGGTACTCGTCGACCAGGACGTAGCCGCGGTCCATGGCGACACCGGCCTCCTCGTAGCCGAGGCCGGCCGAGACCGGGCCGCGGCCGATGGCGACCAGCAGCACGTCGGCGTCGATCTGCTTGCCGTTCTCGGTGGAGACGCGGACACCGTTCTCGGTGTACTCGACGCCGGAGAAGCGGGCCTTCAGCTCGAACTTGATGCCGCGCTTGCGGAAGGCGCGCTCCAGCAGCTTGGAGCTGTTCTCGTCCTCCAGCGGGACGAGGTGCGGCAGGGCCTCGACGATGGTGACCTCGACGCCGAAGGACTTCCACACGGACGCGAACTCGACGCCGATGACGCCGCCGCCGAGGATGACGGCCGACTTCGGGATGTAGTCGAGCTTGAGGGCGTGGTCCGAGGAGATGACCCGGTTGCCGTCGATGGTCAGGCCGGGCAGCGACTTGGGAACCGAGCCGGTGGCGAGGACGATGTGGCGGCCCTCGACGCGCTGGCCGTTGACGTCCACCGAGGTCTGCGAGGACAGCCGGCCCTCGCCCTGGATGAAGGTGACCTTGCGGGAGGCGACCAGGCCCTGCAGGCCCTTGTACAGGCCCGAGACCACGTCGTCCTTGTACTTGTGGACGCCCTTGATGTCGATGCCCTGGAAGGTGGCCAGGACGCCGAACTCGGCGGCCTCGCGGGTCTCGTCGGCGACCTCGGCCGCGTGCAGCAGAGCCTTGGTGGGGATGCAGCCGCGGTGCAGGCAGGTACCGCCGAGCTCGCCCTTCTCGATCAGCGCGACGCTCAGACCCAGCTGGGCGGCGCGGAGCGCCGCGGCGTAACCGCCGCTTCCGCCTCCGAGAATGACTACGTCGAAAACGGTGCTGGCGTCGTTCGCCACGTCACGTCCTCCATGCAAAGGGGTGCGGTTCGCCGGGCCGGTCGCGGTCCGGTGGTGTGGGAAGCCTTTGTAAGGCGCCCAGTCGTGCCGGAAATACATCTTTGCACTTGTTCGAGGCGACTGGTGTCCGGGGCCACCCCGACCGCCGTGGCCAGGCTGTCACGGACCGCTCGAATGCCCCGTACGGGCGGGTATCGCCGCAGCTCACAGCGGTGACGTCGGGGCGGAGAGCGGCGGCTGCGGCGGCCCGCTCCCGGGCTTCTTCCGCTCCGCGGAAGAAAGTTTCGCCCGCGGCGAACACCGTCTCGGAATGTGGCCTCCGCCACCCCCATGTGCATTACCGGCTGGTAATAGGAAAAGCCGAGGGGTCCGGCGCCCACCGGGCGCCGGACCCCTCGGCGGATGTCCGCCGGGCGTCAGGCGCCCGCCGCCACGTCCTCCGCGTAGCGCACCAGGGTGCGCACCGCGCTCGCGGTGCCGCCCTTCGGCGTGTAGCCGAACGGGCCGCCCTCGTTGAACGCCGGGCCCGCGATGTCCAGGTGGGCCCAGTCGATGCCCTCGGCCACGAACTCCTTCAGGAACAGGCCGGCCACCAGGCCGCCGCCCATCCGCTCGCCCATGTTGGCGAGGTCGGCGATCGTCGACTCGACCATGCCCTTGCGCAGGTCCGCCGGCAGCGGCATCGGCCAGGACTGCTCGCCGACCGCGGTCGCGGTCTCGTGCAGGCGGGTGCGCAGCTCGTCGTCGTTGGCCATCACACCGAAGGTGCGGGTGCCCAGCGCCAGCACCATCGCGCCGGTCAGGGTGGCGACGTCCACGATGGCGTCCGGGTTCTCCTCGCCGGCCCGGACGATCGCGTCGGCCAGCACCAGGCGGCCCTCGGCGTCGGTGTTGAGCACCTCGACGGTCTTGCCGCCGTACATGCGCAGCACGTCGCCGGGGCGGGTCGCCGAGCCGGACGGCATGTTCTCGGCCAGCGCCAGCCAGGCGGTGACGTTGACCCGCAGGCCCAGGCGCTTGGCGGCGACCACGGCGGCGAACACCGCGGCGGCACCCGCCATGTCGCACTTCATGGTCTCGTTGTGGCCGGCCGGCTTCAGCGAGATGCCGCCCGAGTCGTAGGTGATGCCCTTGCCGACGAACGCCAGCGAGGCGGTGGCCTTCGGGTGGGTGTATGCCACCTTCACCAGCCGGGGCGGGTTGGCGGAGCCGTTGCCCACGCCGAGGATGCCGCCGAAGCCGCCCTTGAGCAGAGCCTTCTCGTCCAGCACCTCGACCTTGAGACCGTGCTCCTTGCCGGCGGCCTGGGCGATCGCCGCGAAGGACTTCGGGTTGAGGTCGTTCGGCGCGGTGTTGACCAGGTCGCGGGCCCGGTTCATCTCCTCGCCCAGGGCGGCGGCGCGCTCGACCGCGGCCTTCGCGTCCTTGCTGCCCTTGCGGGCGGCCAGCACGGCCACCTCGCCGACCGGGGCCTTGCCGTTCTCGCCCTTGTACGTGCCGAAGGCGTAGGAGCCCAGCAGGGCGCCCAGCGCGACGGCCTCGATCTCCTCGGCGGAGTCGGCGGGCAGCGCCAGCGCGGCCTTCTTCACGCCGGCCAGGGTGCGCGCGGCGACACCGGCGGCCCGGCGCAGCGCCTCCGCGGCGTAGCCGTCCTCGGACGCGTCGCCGAGGCCGACCGCCAGCACGAGCGGGGCCTTCAGGCCGGCGGGCGCCGGAACCTTGACCGCTTCGCCCTCGGCGCCGGTGGCGCCCAGGGTGGCGAGGACCTCGGTCAGCGTGCCCTCGAACGCCTCGGCCACGGCCTCGGCGCCGGGCGCGAGCACCAGGCCCTTGGGGCCCTTCGCCACGCCGACCACCAGGGCGTCCGCGCGCAGGCTCGCGGCGGAGGAGGTGCTCACAGACAGTGTTGTCACGACGATGCGTCCTGTTCTTTCGCGGTCCACGGCCGGTCACGGCTCGGGGTGTGCCGTACCGGCATAACCCCGGCTGACTCCGCGGGGAAACGGGGCGCAGGGCTACGGTGCACCCCGCATGGTAGTCCGCATGCTGGGACTGCGCGGCGCCAGGGCTCGCCCGACCCCGGCGGGCCGGGCGTACACGGTGTGACGAACCGTGCGAACCGGGCGCCGTCGCCGCCGCGCGGCGGTCAGCCGGTGCCGATCAGCGCCAGCGCCACCAGCGCCCCGGTGGCCGCCGTCTCCGCGGTCGCGCCGAGCACGTCCCCGGTGATCCCGTCCAGCCGCCGCACGCAGCGCCGCAGCAGCAGAAGTGCGCAGCCCAGCCCGGCCGCCAGCGCCGCCGGGTACGCCCAGGCCCACCACCCGTACCCCGCGCCGGCCGTGCCGAGCAGCAGCGCGCAGACCGCGGAGACGGCGACGGCGCCGGTGCCCGGCACCGTGCCGGCGACCGCCGCGCCGAGTCCGCCGGGCCGTGCGGCCGGCACCCCGCGGCGGCAGCCCCAGGCGAGCGCGCAGCGGCCCGCGAGGGCGGCGGTCAGCACGGCGAGCGCCCCGCGGCCCGGCGAGGCGTCGAACTGACCTGCCAGCGCCGCGATCTGAGTCAGCATCACCAGCAGCAGCGTCAGCACGCCGAACGGCCCGATGTCCGACTGCTTCATGATCCGCAGCGCTTCCTCGGCCGGCTTCCCGCTGCCCAGGCCGTCGGCGACGTCGGCCAGGCCGTCCAGGTGCAGGCCGCGGGTCAGCGCGGCGAGCACGCCCACCACGGCCACCGCGCCGAGCAGGCCGCCGGCGCGCCAGGCGACGAGCGCCCCGGCCCCGGCCGCGAGCAGGCCGAGCACCACGCCGACCACGGGGGCGGCGAGCATCGCCCGGCCGGCCGTCGGCCGGTCCCAGCGGTCGACCCGGACCGGCAGCACCGAGAGCGTGCCGAAGGCGAAGCGCAGCCCGTCCGGCACGTCAGCCGAGGCCCAGCAGCTCCGCCGCGGTGGGCAGCTTCGCGGGCGGCCGCGGCTCGCCCTTCGCGGCGGCCGGTACGTCGGTGGGCTCCGCCAGGGTGTCGGAGGCGGCCTGCAGCAGCGGCAGCGCCAGCAGCGCGCCGACGCCCTCGCCGGCCCGGACACCGAGCTGCTGGAGGGGTGTCAGGGTCAGCCGGTCGTAGGCCTTGGCCTGGGCGGGCTCGCCGCTGTCCTGGCCGGCCCGCCACCACTCGGGCGCCCGGAAGGCCACCCGCTGGGCGACCAGTGCGCAGGCCGCGGAGACCACACCGTCCAGCACCACCGGCAGCCGGCGGACGGCGGCCTGCAGCAGGAAGCCGGTGATCGCGGCGAAGTCGGCGCCGCCGGTCGCGGCGAGCAGGGCGAGCTGGTCGCCGAGGACGGGCCGGGCACGGCGCAGCGCGTCCCGGACGGTCGCGCACTTGACCATCCACACCCGGTCGTCGATGCCGGAGCCGCGCCCGGTGACGGCCGCCGCGTCGGTGCCGCAGAGCGCGCCGACCAGCACGGCCGCGACCGTGGTGGAGCCGGTGCCGATGTCGCCGAGCAGCACCAGGTCGGTGCCGGCGTCGGCCTCCTCGTCGGCGATCGCCATGCCGGCCCGGAAGGCGCGGGCGGTCTCCTCGGCGGTCAGCGCGTCCTCGACGTCGATCCGGCCGGAGCCGCGGCGCACCCGGTACTGCGACACCTCGGCGGGGAACTCGTGCGGCTCGGCGTCGACCGCCATGTCGACGACCCGGACGACCGCGCCGTAGCGGCGGGCCAGCAGGGCCGTCGGTGCGGTGCCCGCCAGCACGGCGTGCACCCGGTCCACCGTGCCGGACCCGGGCCGGGAGACGCCGATCCCGGCGACCCCGTGGTCGCCGGCGAACAGCAGGACCTTGGCGGCGGCCACCGGCCGAACCGGGGCCGCGCCCTGGACGGAGGCGAGCCAGGCGCCGAGCTCCTCCAGCGAGCCGAGGCCGCCCGGCGGCAGGCCCAGCTGCTGCCGGTACTCCTCGGCGGCCTTGCGGGCGGCCTCGTCGGGCCGCTCGACGAGGGAGGAGAAACTGTCGAGATCCACGGTCGTGTCCATCGCTCGGAAGGCTACACGGCGGTGGCTTTGACGGTCAGCACCTGTCCGGCCACCACCAGCAGCACCTGCTCGGAGGCGTCGGCGACCGCCATGTTGAGCCGCCCCAGGGTGTCCCGGAAGCGCCGTCCGGCCGCGGTCGCGGGCACCACGCCCATCCCCACCTCGTTGCTGACCGCGACCGCCGGACGCCGGGTGGCCGCCCAGGCGGCGGCCAGCGCCTCGCAGCGCCGCTGCACCGCCTGCTCGCCGCCGCCGTGCCAGCTGTCGTCGGACCACGCGGCGTGCTCGTCCATCACCGCGGTGAGCCACAGCGCCAGGCAGTCGATCAGCACCGGGGCGGTGTCGTCCCGGTCGGCGAGCACGGCCTCCAGGTCGCAGGTCTCGGCGGTGCGCCAGCTCGCCGGCCGCCGCTCGCGGTGCAGCCGGACCCGGTCCGCCCACTCCCGGTCGCCGTCGCGGGTGCCCGAGGTGGCCACGTACAGCACGTCCGCGTACGGGGCGAGCATCAGCTCGGCCCGGGTGGACTTGCCGGAGCGGGCGCCGCCGAGGACCAGGGTGCGGGGGAGTGCCATGCGGATCATCCTGCCGCACCAGGTATGGGGAGCGGCGGGGCGGGCACGCTAGTGTGCGCACGACGGCGTGGTCACCGAGCGGGAGGAGTCCGACACATGGTGTGGACGTGGCGGTTCGAGCAGCAGGACGGCACGAGGGTCGACCAGCCCGGCGGCCAGGAGGAGTTCCCCGGCCAGGGCGACGCGGAGTCGTGGATCGGCGAGACCTGGAAGCAGCTGCTGGCCGACGGCGTCGACCAGGCGGTGCTGCTGGAGGACGACCGGGAGATCTACTCGATGAGCCTGCACGAGGGGTAACGGCCGCCCCCGGCCGGGCCCGGCCGCTCGGCGGGGCTCGGCTGTTCAGCTACCCGGGCTACCCGGGCTACCCGGGCTACCCGGGCTACCCGGCTATTTGGCGCCGACGAGGTGGAGCAGGCCGGCGACCTGGCGGTACGGGTCCTGGCGGCCGGCGCGCTCCTCGGCGTCGAGGAGCTGCGCGAGCTGCCGGCCGTCGACCGGCGTGGCCTCGTCCGGGGCGGCGTCGGTGAAGACCCGGACGCCGTACCAGTGCCGCAGCGGTACCGAGATCCCGGTGAGCGTGGTCGTCAGCTCGGCGAGCCGGTGCGCCCGGGCGGGCACGCCGTACCGGTCGGTGCAGCGGTAGGAGTCGAAGGCCGCGAGGGCCGTGCGCCAGTCGCCGGACAGCGCGGGGCGCATGGCCAGCGCGTCGGCGTTGCGGACCAGCAGGGACAGCACGCCGCCGGTGTCGAGCACCCGGGCGAGCGCGGCGAGCAGCGGGTCCGGGTCGGCGAGGTACATCAGGGCGCCGTGGCAGAGCACCACGTCGAAGGAGCGCGGCGGGAACCAGCGGCCGCAGGCGTGCCCGTCCCCGCCGATCAGCCGGACGCGGCCCTGTACCTCGGCGGGTTCGGCCCCGACCGCGGCCTGGGCGGCGCCGAGGGTGACCGGGTCCGGGTCGACACCGGTGACGAAGTGCCCGGCGCGGGCGAGCCGCACCGTCTGGGTGCCCTGCCCGCAGCCGACGTCCAGGACGCGCAGTCCGGTCCGGCCGGTGAGCTGCTCGGCGAGCTGCCGGGTCAGCAGCTCCTCTCGGACGAGACCGCGCAGGCCGCCCTGCCGGGCGGGCCAGGAACCGGCCGCGTGCCGGCCGCCGCCGCCCACGGCCGGCAGCCGGTCGTGCCCACCGGCACCCTGCCCGGGCAGCGCGTACAGCCCGGGCTGCTCCTGCTGAACCGGCAGGGCCCAGGGCGGCGGGACCGGCTCCGCGGTCAGGGCCGCTCGCCCCGCTTCACCTGCGGCTTGGGCAGCCGCAGACGGCGCATCTGCAGGGTGCGCATCAGGCCGTAGGGCACGGCACCGCGGGTGTTCTGGTTCGGGAAGCGCTCCTGCACGGCCTTGCGCAGACCCAGGCCCAGGCGGGCGAAGTCCAGGATCACCAGCACGAAGAAGACCAGGAACAGCAGCGTGGAGAGCAGCTGCAGGGCCGGCACCCGGACGATGCTGAGGACCAGCACCACCACGGCGTACGGCAGGAAGAACTCGGCGAGCGACCAGCGCGAGTCGACGTAGTCGCGGGCGAACCGGCGGACGGGGCCCTTGTCGCGCGCGGGCAGGTAGCGCTCGTCGCCCTCGAGCAGGGCGGTGCGCTGCTTCTCGCGCTCGGACCGCATCCGGTCGCGGGACTGCTTGGCGGCTTCCTTGCGGTCCTTGGGGACGGTCACCCGGGTGCGCCGGGTGGCCTCGGCCTCGCTGCGCTTCGGCGTCGGCCGGCCCTTCTTGGCCTGCGGGTCGCGGGGGGTCTTCTCGTCCTGCTCGGCCAGCGCGGTAGCGGCGGAGGAGGCTTCATCACGGCGTCGGAACACACCCCCAGCGTACGTGCTGGCCGGGTGCTTTCCGCAGTGACCGTCGGCACGAACGGATATCGATCGGCGGCGTGTCCCGTACGGGCCGTCCGACTTCGGGCGGATCATGGTGTCAGGGTCGGCTCCACCCCAGGAACGATGCCCGGCAGTGTGCGGCTGTAGCAGTCTTGTTGCAGCTCGTGCACTGCGGCGACCGGCTCGCTGCACATAGACTCGACGTGTTACGAGACGGAATTCGCAGGCCCGTAGAAGGGGGCACCCGAGGCCCATGAGCGACGGAATCATGAAGCGTATGGGGCTGATCTTCCGCTCCAAGGCCAACAAGGCACTGGACCGTGCGGAGGACCCGCGGGAGACGCTCGACTACTCCTACCAGAAGCAGCTGGAGCTGCTGCAGAAGGTGCGCCGCGGCGTCGCCGACGTGGCCACCTCCCGCAAGCGCCTGGAGCTGCAGCTCACGCAGCTGCAGCAGCAGTCCGCGAAGTACGAGGACCAGGGCCGCAAGGCGCTCTCGCTGGGCCGCGAGGACCTCGCCCGCGAGGCGCTGACCCGCAAGTCGAACCTGCAGTCCCAGATCACCGACCTGGAGACCCAGTACCAGCAGCTGCAGGCCGAGGAGGAGAAGCTCACGCTCGCCTCCCAGCGGCTGCAGGCCAAGGTGGACGCCTTCCGCACCAAGAAGGAGACCATCAAGGCGACGTACACCGCCGCCCAGGCGCAGACCCGGATCGCCGAGTCCTTCTCCGGTATCTCGGAGGAGATGGGCGACGTGGGCCTGGCCATCCAGCGGGCCGAGGACAAGACCGCCCAGATGCAGGCGCGGGCCGGTGCGATCGACGAACTGCTCGCCTCCGGCGCGCTCGACGACGCCAGCGGCCTCGGTCGCAAGGACGACATCGAGGCCGAGCTGGAGCGGGTGGCCGGCGGCACCGACGTCGAGCTGGAGCTGGCCCGGATGAAGGCCGAGCTGACCGGCGGCTCTCCCACCGCGGCCCCGCAGGCCATCGAGCAGGGACAGCAGGACCCGTCGAAGATCAACTACAACAAGTAACAACCGGACAACACCACGAGCCCGGACAGGGAGACGCGCCGGCATGATCATGAGGGTCATGGGTGAGGGGCAGTTCCAGGTCGGCGAGAGCCACCTGAACCGGCTCAACGAGCTGGACGACGAACTGCTCAAGGCGGTGGAATCGGGTGACGACGACAGGTTCAGGGCCGCGCTGGACGCCCTGCTGGGCGCGGTCAAGAAGTTCGGCAGCCCGCTGCCGGACGAGACCCTGGAGCCCTCCGACCTGATCCTCCCCGACGCGGAGGCGACCATCGACGAGGTCCGCGAGATGCTGCGGACCGAAGGCGACGGCCTCATCCCCGGCCTGCCGGAGTAGGTCTTGTGACACACGCCGAAGGGCGGGCACCCCGTACGGGGCGCCCGCCCTTCGCGTTGCTGCGGTGCGGCGGAACGTTACGGCAGGGCCAGCATCCGGTCCAGCGCGGCCTTGGCGTACTTCTCGGTCTCCGGGTCGACCGTGATCACGTTCGGCACCCGGCCCTCGGCCAGCGACTCCAGCGCCCACACCAGGTGCGGCAGGTCGATCCGGTTCATGGTCGAGCAGAAGCAGACCGTGCGGTCGAGGAAGACGATCTCCTTGTCCGGGTGGGTCTTGGCCAGCCGGCGGACCAGGTTCAGCTCGGTGCCGATGGCCCACTTCGAACCGGGCTCGGCGGCGTCCAGCGCCTTGATGATGTACTCGGTCGAGCCGACCATGTCGGCCGCGGTGACCACCTCGTGCTTGCACTCCGGGTGCACGAGCACGGTGACGCCGGGGACCCGCTCGCGGACCTCGTTCACCGAGTCCAGGCTGAACCGGCCGTGCACCGAGCAGTGCCCGCGCCAGAGGATCATCTTCGCGTTCCGCAGCTGCTCGGCGGTCAGACCGCCGTTGGGCTTGTGCGGGTTGTAGAGGACGCAGTCGTCCAGCGAGAAGCCCATCTCCAGGACGGCGGTGTTGCGGCCCAGGTGCTGGTCGGGCAGGAAGAGCACCTTCTCGCCCTGCTCGTACGCCCACTCCAGTGCCCGCTTGGCGTTGGAGGAGGTGCAGATGGTGCCGCCGTGCCTGCCGGTGAAGGCCTTGATGTCGGCCGAGGAGTTCATGTACGAGACCGGCACGGTCACGTCGGCGATCCCGGCGTCGGCCAGCACGTCCCAGCACTCGGCGACCTGCTCGGCGGTGGCCATGTCGGCCATCGAGCAGCCCGCGGCGAGGTCCGGCAGCACGACCTGCTGCGCGGAGGAGGTGAGGATGTCCGCCGACTCGGCCATGAAGTGCACGCCGCAGAAGACGATGTACTCCGCCTCCGGGCGGGCGGCCGCGTCACGGGCCAGCTTGAACGAGTCGCCGGTCACGTCGGCGAACTCGATGACCTCGTCGCGCTGGTAGTGGTGGCCCAGGATGAAGACGCGGTCGCCGAGCTTCGCCTTGGCGGCACGGGCGCGCGCCACCAGGTCCGGGTCGGAGGCGGCGGGCAGGTCGCCGGGGCACTCGACGCCCCGCTCGCTCGCGGGGTCGGCCTCGCGGCCGAGGAGCAGCAGCGCCAAGGGCGTCGGAGAGGGGTCGACGCCGTAGGTCTCGGTGGTGGTGGTCACGGGCGGGTGCCCTCCTGTGAGGCCGATTCTTCGGCCCCTGCCGAGCAGCGGTGTCACCGCGGGGCCTTCTCGTCTATCTGACGCTATCTATGATAACGCGTTAGCGTCACTCTGACGATGGCCGTTCTGTCGATGTGACGAGAACCGCTCGCCGGATTGGCGGCTTTCCGGCGTGCCCGAACGGATATCGCTCCGCCGTCGCGTTGTCTTGGAGCATGAAGGCCATTGTGATCAGGCAGTACGGCGGCCCCGACGTCGTCGAGTACACCGACGTGCCCGACCCCAAGGTCGGACCCGACTCCGTCCTGGTGCGCACCAAGGCCGTCGGGGTCAATCCGGTCGACTGGAAACTGCGCGAGGGCCACCTCGACGGCATCATGGACGTCCACTTCCCGCTGATCATGGGCTGGGACCTGGCCGGCGTCGTCCAGGCCGTCGGCGGCGGCGTCACCGAGTTCGCCCCCGGCGACGAGGTCGTCGGCTACGTCCGCAAGGACTCCGCCGAGCACGGCACCTACGCCCAGCTCGTCGCCGCCCCCGTCCGCACCCTCGCCCGCAAACCGGCCTCCCTCGACTGGGCCCAGGCCGGCGGCCTGCCGCTCGCCGGCCTCACCGCCTACCAGGCGCTCGTCAAGGCGCTGCGCATCCGCGCCGGCCAGACCGTCCTGGTGCACGCCGCGGCCGGCGGCGTCGGCAGCCTCGCCGTCCAGATCGCCGCCGCCCACGGCGCCCGGGTCATCGGCACCGCCGGCGAACGCAACCACAACTACCTGCGCGAACTCGGCGCCGAACCGGTCGCCCACGGCGACGGCCTGGCCGACCGCGTCCGGGCGCTCGCCCCCGACGGCGTCGACGCCGCCCTCGACCTCGTCGGCGGCGACGCCGTCGAGATCTCCGCCCAGCTCGTCCCCGACCCCTCCCGCATCGCCTCGGTCGCCGACTACGGCGTCGCCGCCCGCGGCGGCCACTACGTCTGGGCCCGCCCCGACGCCGCCGACCTCGCCGAACTCGGCCGCCTCGCCGACACCGGCCGTCTCCGCGTCCCGGTCGCCTCCACCTTCCCGCTCTCCCAGGCCGCCTCCGCCCAGGCCCTCAACGCCGAGGGCCGCACCCGCGGCAAGATCGTGCTCCTGGTCGACTAGGCCCTCGCTTCCCGCCGCGCGGGCGGGGCCCGGCCCGTGCGCCCGGGGCCCGCCCGGTCCGCCCGGCACGCCCGCGCGGGAGTCCGCCAGAATGGGGCGGTGCGCCGTCCCACCCCGACGGCCACACCACCCTCACACGCACCACCAGTGGAGCCCACGGCCATGAGCGCGCACCGACCCATCGACCCGGGCGGGGCGTCGCTCGACGACACCGACCGCCTCCTGCTCGAACACCTCAGCAAGGACGGCCGCGCCTCCTACGCCGAGATCGGTCTGCTCGCCAACCTCTCCGCGACCGCCGTCCGCCGCCGCATCGACCGGCTCCGCGCCCGCGGCGTCGTCCGCGGCTTCACCGTCGTCCTCGACCCCGCCCTGCTCGGCTGGCAGACCGAGGCCTTCGTCGAGGTCTACTGCCGCGAACGCACCAGCCCCGAGGAGCTCCTCGCCAGCCTCCGCCAGTTCCCCGAGGTCGTCGCCGCCTGGACGGTCACCGGCGACCCCGACGCCCTCGTCCACCTCCGCGCCGCCGACACCCGGCACCTCGAAGCCGTCATCGAACGCATCCGCAAGGAGCCCGGGGTCCAGCGCAGCCGCAGCTCCGTCGTCCTCTCCCGCCTCATCGGCTGAGCGCCCCGCG